>JBMYTY010000010.1:0-13068 GCA_049604855.1 Gammaproteobacteria bacterium
TAGCCCTAACCCTAACCCTAAGGTACACCATCGCGCAGCTGCGCGCGCTCGACGCCGCACTGCGCGAGGAGGTGTGGCCCGATCTGGGCGCGGGCAAGCGGATACAGGTCGAGTTCGTGTCCGCCAATCCCACCGGCCCTCTCCATGTGGGCCACGGACGCGGCGCGGCCTACGGGGCGACCGTGGCCGATCTGCTGGAAGCGGTCGGCTATGAAGTACAGCGTGAGTACTACGTGAACGACGCCGGCCGCCAGATGGACATCCTGGCCGCCTCGGTATGGCTGCGTTACCTCGAACTGGGTGGGGCGGAGTTTTCCTTCCCCAGCAATGGCTACAAGGGCGACTACGTGCAGGACATCGCCGCCAGCCTGCGCCGGGAGCACGGCGAGCGTTTCGATCACGACGCGGAGACCGTGTTCGCGAAGCTGCCCGCGGACGAGCCCGATGGGGGCGACAAAGAGCTGCACATCGACGCACTGATCGGCCGCTGTCGCGAACTGCTGGGCGATGAGGGCTACCGCACGGTCTTCGACCGGGGTCTGAACATCATTCTGGACGACATCCGTGACGATCTGGGATTGTTCGGCATCACCTACCAGAACTGGTACTCCGAGCGCGGGCTCATGGACAACGGCGCTGTCGGCCGGGCCATCGACAAGCTCAGCGCGGGCGGTCACATCTACGAGAAGAACGGCGCCCGGTGGTTCCGCTCCAGCGCTTTCGGCGACGAGAAGGACCGCGTGGTGGTCCGGGACAACGGACAGACCACCTACTTCGCCTCGGACATCGCCTACCACATGGAGAAATTCGAGCGCGGCTTCGACCAGGTGATCGACGTATGGGGCGCGGACCATCACGGCTATGTACCGCGCGTGCGCGCCGCCCTGTCGGCCCTGGACGGCAACCCGGACAAGCTGGAGGTGTTGCTCGTGCAGTTCGCGATCCTCTGGCGCGGCGGCGAGCGGGTTCAGATGTCGACCCGCTCGGGCTCCTTCGTCACCCTCCGGCAGTTGCGCAAGGAGGTGGGCAGCGACGCGGCGCGCTTTTTCTACGTGATGCGCCGCTGCGAACAGCACCTGGACTTCGATCTGGACCTGGCCAAGTCCCAGTCCAAGGACAACCCGGTCTATTACATCCAGTATGCCCATGCCCGCGTCGCCACGCTCCTGACCCGCCTCGGCGAGCAGGGCCTTACCCACGACGCGGAGCGCGGCGCGGCGAGCCTGGACAGGCTCGGCAACGAGCACGAGCAGAAACTCAGCAGCCTGATCGGCCGTTACCCGGAAGTGCTGCGCAATGCGGCGGAAAACCGGGAGCCGCATCAGATCGCGCAGTACCTGCGGGATCTGGCCAACGACTTCCATTCCTTCTACGACGCACACCGCGTCATGGTGGATGATGCCGAGCTGCGCGACGCCCGTGTCCGCCTGTGTCTCGCCGCCCAGCGGGTGATCCGGAACGGCCTGACCCTGCTCGGCGTGAGTGCGCCCGAGAGCATGTAGACCAGGGGGGCGCAGTGGCGATCAAGGCCGACTACAAGGATGCCGCGGACCGGCCACTGCACCCGCCTGAGCGCCTGCGTTTGGGGCGCTGGTTGTTTCTGCTCGCGCTGGTGATCGGCGCCCCGCTGGCCTTTTATCTGGGCACGGATGAAAGCGACTCCGGCGACGGGGCGGCGCCAACGCGCCAGCCGACCCCTGATCGGCTGGCCCAGCCCAAACCCGCCCTGGACGCACCCGAGGAGCCCGATCCCGGTGCTCTGGCCCCGGTCCTGGTACGACAGGCCCCCAAGCCGCCCCCGGCCCCACCGGAAGCTGAATCCAAGGCCGCCGAGGACAGCCGCTCCTCTCCCGCCCCCGCCAACACGAAATCAGCCGACACGAAGGCCAAACCACCTTCCCCCGCCGATGCGGAACAACACACGACCGGCCCGCAACCGCGCCGTTTCGAGTTCTACCGTCTACTGCGCGAATACGAGGTTGAGGTACCGCCCCCGCCCAAACCCCGCCCAGAGGCACCGGCGGCACGTGTGTCCGATCCGACCACCGATCCACGGGAACTGGCCCGGGAAAAACGCCTCGCGGAACGCCCCCGTGAGGGAATCTACGCACTGCAGGCCGGTTCCTTCCGCACCCGCGAACAGGCGGAGACCCTACGCGCGGAGCTGGCCTTACTCGGCCTGGAAGCGGCGATCAGCGACACCCGCGCCGCCGACGGACGGAACTGGTTCAGGGTCCGCGTCGGCCCCTACCGGGACGCGGATGAACGCGATGCCGTGATCGAAAACCTGGAAGGCAACGGCATCAAGCCCATTCTCGTCCGCATGAAGTAAGGGAAGCCCTGCGATTCACGCCGCGATCGGTTGTTTCGCCGCGAACCGTCGGGGCGTGTAGCGCGCGGCTTTCTTGTCCTTCACGTACTCGGTGTCGAGCATGATCAGGCCATCCACGCAGTTGGCGAAATCCGGATCGATATTGAAGCCGAGAAAACGAACACCCTCGGCATCACACAGATCAACGTACTGCTTGTACAGGGTCGGCACCGTGACGCCGAAGTGCGCCAGATGTTCCTTGAGTACCTTGAAACCGGCTGTCGGATCGTCGGCGGGGAATATACGCTCCAGCTCGGCACGGTCCGGTGCGGCAATGGTGTAAGGCTTGCGCGGACTGATCATGGGCGCCTCATCCTGGCGCGGGCCGAAGTAGCGCAGGTGGTAGTCCACCATCAGGTCCTTCGCGTCCTTGGTGAAGTTGTCCGAAATACTGACCGGGCCAAGCATGTAGCGCACATCCGGTCGGCTATCCATGTAGGCACCGATTCCCTGCCACAGGTAATCCAGTGCCCGAGAACCCCAGTAGCGCGGCTGCACGAAGCTGCGTCCCAGCTCTATGGCATCCCCCAGGTAAGGCTTCAGGCCGTCCTGAAAGCGGAACAGGCTGTGCCCGTACAAGGCGTCGAGGCCGCGGCTGTCCATGATCGATGCGCACTCGCCGATGCGGTAGGCGCCGACGATCTCCAGGTCATGGTCGTCCCAGAGCACGATATGCCGGTAGTAGGTGTCGTAGTCGTCCAGGTCACGTCGCTTGCCCGTGCCCTCACCGACCTTACGGAAGGTCACCTCGCGCAAACGACCGATTTCGCGCATGACCACCGATTCGGGTTTGGAATCGAACAGGAAGATGCGTTTGCCGTCCTGGGTCTGTCCCAATAACTCCGAGTCCTCCAACTCCTGGCGCAGGGCCTGACGGCTCTCAGGGTGCGCAATGGCGCGCTCGGTGTTGATCAGGTTCTTGCCCTTGATCCCCATGCGATAGAGGTGCTTCTTGACCAGCGTGACCTGGGCACGGGCACGCAGGCCGCGACCGGAAAGATGATGCGGGGGGATCTGCTCCCCGACCTTCAGTGTCAGGGTGCGGCCGCGCTGGGTGTTCATCTCGCGCACCAGCATCAAACCGGCCATGGGCTTGGAAAGCATGGAGCTGGCGTAGAAGAGCGACGAGTTACGCGCCTTGATATAGACGGGAACGATGGGCGCGGAGGCCTTCAGGGCGAACTTCACGAAGCCACTGTTCCACTTGGTGTCGCGCACCCCGACCGGGCGCAGCCGGGACACCTCCCCCGCCGGAAACATGATCACCGCTTTCTCATCATCCAGCGCCTTCTGGATGGCGCGGATACTCGCCTTGGTCGGGTGATGACCGAGGTTGTCCACGGCCAGCAACATGTGCTCCAGGGGTTTGATATGGCTGAGCAGGTCGTTGGCCACCACCATCACGTCAGAGCGCACCTCACCCACGAGGCGGATCAGCGCCAGTGCATCCAGCGCCCCCAGGGGATGGTTGGCCACGATGACGCAACGCCCGCTGACCGGGATGTTCTCCCGTTCCTGGCGCGCCACGGCGTAGTCCATGCTGAAGTACTCGAGGACGCGATCGATGAACTCCATCCCGCGAGCAGAGGAGTTCTCCTTGATGAAACGATTGACCTCGCCCTCCATGAGCAACCAGCGCAGCACGGCCACCAGCGGACGGGTGATGAAAGCGGGTTTCTGGGCGAAAAAATCCGGAAATTTGGCCCTCAAGGCCTGCTCGACGCTCAACATGGAGCTCACCTGCATCGGGAGTCAGAAGTCGGCCCGACGGTAGTTCGGCGATATGAACAAACCGGGAACACCCGGTGACGCTTTGTTGGCAACTGTGTTGCGCTTTCACGACAGGCACCATGACCGTGCCGCCCACCCCAAAGCGCGGATGCCCTGCCCCGAGAAAGGGCATCGACCACTTTGACTTGATCACAAGTTGCTGATTTTACTTGGCTTCCCCTGATGTCACGACTCTTGCATGAAGCCCAATGACTCAGGCCCGAACTTGCCGGTTGGATCCTCCCCCGGCATGCTGCGCGCCTCCGAGACCGGATTCTCAATACTGAGAATTGACTTCCCAGCGTCCGCTACCCGCCTTCGGGCCCCGTAACACGCCACCGGCCCGTTACACCACGACGCCACAACTTCGGCCGATTCCCTGCCTCAGCCACGGATCGGTCCGCCAACCGCGGCCACCGGGGCCGCCCGGGGTAAAACCGTGAAGGATCTCAAACACGCTATCGGCCTGCCTGACCGGAGTACGGATGATCCCGCGGAAGAACGACGCCAGTTACAGCTCTACATCAACCTGAAGCTGGCCTCCACGGGTCTGCCGACCTGCGGCAGTGGCTGCGACAGTGATTTCCTTTCCGCCGCCAGCGATCTGCTCAAGAGCTACCAGGAGAAATCCCGCCTCCTGTCCAGCTACCTGTGTCCCACCGACCACCGGATCCAGCATTTCCTGAACGAGTATCTGCATGGATCAGACCTGGAGGGTGTCCCCCGCCTGCCCAGCTCCACCATCGTGTTGGACCGTCACGGCGTGGCACGCGAGCTGAGCCTGCCCATCGACCGGGACCGCTTTGAGTCCGACATCGTCTCCAGCTACCGCCTGCGCCAGGGCGTATTGCACAACCCGGCCTCCGATCGACGCACCACCAAGGGCTCCTTCCACGTCACCGAGGGTGGTCTGCCCATACCGGGCGACAAGAAGGCCGTTCCGAAGATCGCCTTCGCGCGCATGCTGCGCGCCGCGCTCAATCCGCCCGCGGAATTGATGCGCCTGCCGTTCACGGCCTACCAACATGAGCAGGCCGAGACCTTCGTGTCCCTGCTGCTGCGCCCCCTGGTCTGCCCGGAGATCCCGGGGGTGGCGGGCAACACCGACGAGGCGAAGTCCATGGAGGTACGCTTCTTCGCCCCCGGAAATCTCGTCTCCAACCTGGACTTCGTCGAATCCATCTTCGGCAACGCGGGCAGCCCTTACCTCCCCGAGAACGATGCCGGTCTGGATGTGGACGGCTGGTCCGGCCACACCGGCTGCGTCATCCTTGCTCCCCACCTGGTGCGCCTGACCAAACGTGAGCTGGGCCTGCCGCCCCGGGAACAAGCCACCGAGCGCCAGATCACGGACGGCATGTGCTGGGAGCACGGCGACGAGCTCTACAACGACGGTCAGGCCTTCAAGATCACCGCCCGCGACGAACGCGGTGTCATCGTCACCATCCTGGCCGACAACTACTACGGCTACTGCAAGAAAGAGGTCAAAACCCAGATCTCCTACGCCGCCAACCTGCTCGGGCTGGCCGAGGAAGAACACGCCGGAGGCGCGCTCGCCTATCCGCGCCGCAACCACGGTGAGGAATACGGCGCTGATTCCAAAACGCGCAAGGATCCGCACACCTTCGCCGATGTGGTCGCCCTGTACGGCGGAATCATGGACGTCCGGCCCGAGGGTTACGGCATCGACAAGCAGTTTCCCAATCTGGTCTACATTCCCCGCGAGGTGCGCTTCGACCTGTCCAAGCAGCGCATCAGCTGGCGCCATGAAGACCGGGAACAGACCATCAAGCTGCGCCCGAACACCATCTACATGCAGCCCAATGGCTATAAGGTGGAGCTGGAGAAACACCCGGGCGCGCCGTCCTGGCGTCTGATTGGAACCGACCCGGAGGGCGTGTTCTGCCACAAGCCCTGCACGGTATCCGGCGGGGGTAAATCCGAGATTTCAAAATCGCTCAACGACGCGGTGATCTACGGCCCCATCTACACCGCCGACATCGATGCCGACCTGGATGCGGTCCAGGCCATCTTCGAAAAGGACTACGGCGACCGCCTCAGGCCCGAGCACGAAGACGAGGACCGCGATCCGAGCCGCAAGCCCCTCAGCCCGGAGCGGTCGCTGGGCTCTCTCATCAAAATGCTCACTCCTTCATCGGCCAATACCGATGAGTACAACGACTGGCTCGCCTCCATCCCCGATCACATCCGTGCCCTGGCCCTGATGATCAAGCGCATCTATCGCCCGGAGTGGGGCGAAAACTGGCGTGCGCATTTCTCGGTGGACACCGTCAACGGCCATGACGGCCACAGCCTCAAGCAGGACGGGCGCAAGCTGATCGCCTCCTACCTGCGCGTGGGGCTGGAGGAAGACGGCGCCTGGCGCATCTTCAAGGTCCGCCAGGATTTCATCGCCTGCGAGAAGATCCAGATGGAAGACGACATCACCGCCTCGGTGGTGGTGCCGAGCGATGTGCTGCCGAACCTGAGTCCCAAGTCCAGCACCGAATCGGTGAAGTTGGTGCGCAACTGCGAGTTCCGGCTGTTCCAGCGCCCCGACGAAGCCATACACCGCGGCTTCGACAAACAAACCGAGTTCGACATGGCGCAGGCGGGTAACTTCGTCGCCAATTTCGAACCCCTGGACGATGACACCGTCACCGAGCTTGTCGAGGATGTGGTCGGTTTCCAAGCCTACACACCGCCCATGCGTGACCTGCTACGCGGGCAGTACGACGACATCCAGACCCGTGCCGACCATGCGGACTACATCGTGTCGTCTGCCCATCCGCGGATGGTGGACGGAAAGCCCTCGAAAAACCCGCGTTACCTGCAGTTGCGCCCTGACCTGCAACAACCGATACGCAAGTACGCGACCAACATGGGCACGCGCTTCTACCGTCGCGTGCCCCTGGAACAGACGGTGGTCCATCCGGTCAACGCGGTCCTCACGGGCCGCCGCAACAACCCACCGGCCGAGGGCATTCTGCCCCTGTGCGTGTTCAACCCCATTCACTACCAGGAGCTTCCGGAACTGTTCATGGACTTCATCTGTTCCGTGACCGGCAAGAGCCCATCGACCACGGGCGCGGGCTCCGAGGGGGCCCTGACCAAGGGACCGTTCAACGCCCTGCGCCCCACCGCCGACCTGAACAACACCCTGGTGTCCTTCATCCTGACCGGCTATGCCGGCTATTCCTCCGCCGCCGGGCACATCGGCCCCCATCACCGGGTGGACCACGACATCAGCCTGCTCATCCCCGAGATCTGGGCACGCCTCGACCCCCATGAGCGAGACCCCCGTTACCTCATCGACGAGGGCTACCTGGAACGGGTGGACGACTTTGAACACGAAGGTCGACAGGTACTGGCCAGCCGATTGGGCTACCGCATCACCGAGCGCTTTGTAGCGGCCTTCCTGGGCAAGATCTTCGACAGCCCCGAACTGGTGCTGGGCGAGGACATCCTCAAGCCCGAGACCCAGGGCGTGGGCGTTTTCGCCGACGGCGTGGACAATATTGTCGAGGCCCAGCGCAAGGTCGCGCAGCGCTATCTGGATGACGGTTCGATCGAGGACGCCTGCCCACCCCTGCGCGCCCTGCTCGACATCATGGCCACCGGCCAGCACGAGGGTAAGGATGCCCACCACTCCGACATCCGTGCGCTCTTCAGTCGCCCCTACCTGTTGGCCTCGGACTGGTACCAGGAACGTCTGCGCGTGAAACAGCAGCGCGAGATCGCGCTCTGGGAGCGCCACGTGCACAGCCTGAGCGATTTTCTCGGCCTGGAAAGCCATGCCGAGGAAGCCAAGCGCATGGGGATCGAACAGCGCCTGACCCACGCCCGGACGAAGCTCAAGGAGGTGCGCTCCAGCGCCTATCTGGACAGCCTCGTGGGCACCATCGGTGCCGACCCCCTGGCCCCGGCCGGTCAGGTCAGCGCCATGGACCCGGAAGCGCGACGCAGCGCGGCTTGAGCGTCATGCCACTCTCCGGGGTTGTCTCGGCTCCCGCTCCGCGTTGACCACGCCATAAGCACATCAGCCGCAAAGCGGGGTGCTCACGCCCCGCTTCGCATTGATTGGCGCAGGATGGATTCGAAGCGCTTCGCGATCTCCTGGGACTGAAAACGCTGCTCGGCGACCCGACGCGCGGCCCGTCCCATTTCCCTGGCACGTCCTGGATTCGACAAAAGGCCGTGGGCCGCGGCGACCCATCCCTCGACATTGCCGGGTTCCACGACCACTCCGGCCCCGGCGTCGGTGATCATCCTGGCGGCGTCATTCTCCCTGGGCATGGCAGCCAGCAGGGGGCGCTCGGCACAGAGTTGGGAAAGTACCTTGGACGGTACGCTGAACGTCCCGGCGCCCGCCTCCAGAACGGAGAGAAGAATGGTGGCCGAGGCCTGCATATGCGCCACTTCCTCCACCGGCTGGAACGGCATCACCATAAAGTTGTCGAGACCTTCCCGAGCCGCCTCGGATTCCAAGCGCCGCACGTGTGGCCCGGAGGACACCAGCAAGACCCTGACGTCCGGCTCCGAACGCAGCGCACGAGCAAGGGTCAGCAAGGCATCGGGATCATGCTTGAGGCCGAGGGTGCCCGCGTATATCAGCACCCTCTTGTTGGCCAGACCATGCCGGCGCGACCAGCTGTTGTCTCGTGACTCGAGAGGAAACTGGCTCAATGGAGCCCAGTTGGGAATCACCTGTACCGAGCCCTCGGGCACCTTCCAGCGCTCGAGAACCGGGCGAAAGTGCTCCGAAATCGCAACCACGGACCGGGCTTGGCGGGCCACCCGTGCCTCCTTTCGTTCATAGAGCGCCCCGACCAGGCGGCCCAAGGGCCCGAAACGTTCACCCAAATAGCGCGAAATAGCCTGGCTGTAGACGTCCTGGATCCAGAACACCATGGGCAGCTTCGTACCCCGACAGAAGCGGGCGACGCGTTCCAGCGGGTCCAACGGCGTATTGCAGATGAGCAGGACGTCTGGCCGCCAAGCACGCACTTTCGCTGTCAACAGCCGACCGTAAGCCCGCTCCTGGCGCCAGCGATGCACGTAGCGATACTTGCTGAGGCCGCCGCCCGGCATCGTCAACGTTTCGAAACACAGACTCTCCGGATCGGCCTCGGTTCGTTCCAAGGCCCCTTTGGGCGCGGGAAAACTGGCACAGCTGAGGTGCAGGACTTCGTGCCCCAGGGCCGCGAGATGACGCGAAAGATCGGCCTGAAAGGCATGACCCGTGTAATCGTGGACGAGGATGCGCATCCTTCCCCCCGACGGCCCGGTCACCGCGCCGCTCCATCGTTCATCGTCCGCTGCGCGTGCTCCACATCGACCCCCGCCGACTCCAGCAAGGCCATACGCACGTAGGGGCGCAGACGGTAGTGGTCCGCCAGTGCGGCCAGACGGTCCGGATTGTCGTTGAAGGTGTACGCCAACTGCCCTTTGAACAGCGCATAGTCGCCTTCCTTGAAATGGGCGTTGAGTAACAGCCACAACTCCAAACGCCACCACATCTGCTCCGGTGCAAACGGTGCCTGCACGGTGGATTGGCGCACGGCGTCCAAGGCTTCCCCTGGGAGGTCCGCGTCCATCAGATACCGCCCAAGCCGGGTCCACCCCAGTGGAGCCACTGGTGCCAGTGCTAGCCCGGCCCGCTGTTGGGCGATCGCCTCCAAGAGCACGGGACGGCCCCGCTCCGGTTCGGCCGCTCGCGCCTTCGCGACGAGCAGCCGCGCCATGGCGAAGTGATATCGACGCGAGGGCTGCCAATCCAGGGCCAGCCGCAGGTCTGAAAGGGCATCACGCAGACGTTCGGGTCCGGGCTCATGACCGAGTTCCAGGTGATCGAGCACCAACGCGGCGCGCTCGTAGTGCCAAGCGGCCGCCAGATGCCGTGAGCCCAGGTACAGCAAGACGATGACAGCGGCCAGCACGAGCATCAGCAGAGCCCATGGCCGGCGTTCGCCGCCCGGGTCGGCGGCCGTCGACTCATCCCGCGTGGTAATACCCGTTGCCCTTGCCGTAGTACTGACCGTAGTCGCCGTAGCCATATCCGCCGTGCTTGCGGGTATTGACCTGGGAAACCACCACACCCATGAGTTTCCCCCCCGTCGCGGTGAACTGGCGCAGGGCCGTCTGGGCAGTGCGTGGGTCGACGCGGTTCCACTGCATTACGAATAAGGTTGTGTCCACCAGCGGGGAGAGCACACGAACATCAGACACCGCGAGTACCGGCGGCGCATCCAGCAGGACCAGATCGTAGTTCTTCGCCAAGACTTCCAGAATCCGGCTGAACGCCTTCGACGCGAGCAGCTCCAGGGCACTCCCGTGGACGGGTTTTCCGGTAAGTACATCCACACCACTGTCTTTGTCTTTCTTGATCGCCGAAGCGAGGCTCAGATCGCCCGCGATCACATCGGTGATCCCCAGGGCACCATCAAAACCAAACATCTCGTGAACCTTGGGCTTACGCAGGTCGCAATCCACGATGATGACCCGCCGCCCCTGGCTGACCGCGGTCTGGGCCAACCAGAGGGTCAGGGTACTCTTACCCTCACTGGCCAGGGCGGAGGTGACCGCAACACACTTGAGTGGTGCATCGGGAGACGCCAGGCGCAGACTGGTGTAGAGATTGCGAACCGATTCGGCGATGGCAGATCTTGGCTCATCGAGCACATGACGGGTCAGGCCCTTGGCCCGTGCCTTGCGGCCCGCGAGCGGGACCATGCTGAGCACGGGCAGCCCCGTCAGCTCCTCGATCTCATCGGCCCCTTTCAGGCCCAGGTCCATGGACTCCAGAAGCAGTACCAGGACAACGCCCAACAGCAGGGAGCCAAACAGCGCAGCGAACAAAATCGGGCGTGACCTCGGCGAGGATCGAGCGGATGGGGGTGCGGCATTCGAGATCACCCGCGCATCCGCCTGCTGAATACTTTCCTGTTCGCGTGTCTCCTTGAAGCGCGAAAGGAAGTTCTCGTAGATCAGTCTGTTGGCCTCCGCCTCGCGCTCCAGTTCGCGCAGAGTGACCCCGGCACTGCCTTCGGTAGCCGCCTGTGCCTTCGCGTCATCCAGGGCCTGGCGCAATGCGCGCTCACGCGCCTGAATGACTTTCAGTTCGCTACCCAGGGCACTCGCCACCTTGCTCACCTCGGAGCTCAATTTGCGACGCAGGTCCTCACGCTCCGAACGAGCATCGATCATCTTGGGATGGCGTTCACCGTAACGGGATGAAAGCTCGGCGATACGCCGGTTGAGCTGAGACTCCTGTTCCAATAATCCCTGAACCACGGGGGACTTGAGCACATCGGCCGTGGCATCCAGGCCCCGACCGCGCTTGAGCACTTGGCGCACCTGGGAATACCGGGCCTGAACCTCCGCCCGCTCAGACTGGACGACGATATAACGACTGTTCAGGTCCGACAGGTTCTCCCGGGTCAACGCGAGTTCCTTGCCCGCCACCAGGCCGTGCTTCTCACGATAGGCTTCCACGGCACGCTCGCTGTCACGCACCTGATCGCGCAACTCCGACAGCCGCTCGTTCAACCAGACCGTGGCCTTGCGCGTCGCCTCGAACTTGGTCTCCAGCTGACTGTAGACGTAGAGGTCCGCCAGGTTGTTCGCCAGGTCGGCCGACAAGCGTGGGTGATCGGTGGTGAAGCTGATCTCGATGACCGGCGACAGGGTCTGTGCCCGCACGTTGAGACTGGAGGAAACGCTATCGACCAGGGCTTCACGCTCGCGCTGGGCGATCTCATCCGGGTCCTCAACCCCGACCGAAGGCCGATCCAACCAGGGTTCTATGAGGTCCATGACCCATCGCTTCGGATCAAAACCGGATTCCGGCCGCAGCTGAGGGTTGTAATAGGCATTTTCACTGAGCCGCATCCGATCGATGAGACTCTGGATCATTTTCCGCGATTTCATCACCTCGATCTGCCCGCGCTGCGTGTAGCGGTCGAAGTGAAGACTGCGCACCACCTGCTTGATATCGACGATGTTCTGATCGGATCCGTGCAGCATCACCTTGGCGGTCGCCGTGTAGAGGGGGGTGATCTGTTGAAGCGCCGCGAAGGTGATTCCCGTTATGAGCACCATCACCGCCAGGATCAGACTCCGCCGCCTCCAGATCGCCGACAGCATAAGCTTTGGGCTGCCAGGCTGAACGACCATCGTGCCGACATTTCGCAGCGGGTTTGTGCGCCCCCCGGAGGGGACATCCTGATCATTTGAGGTCATGCGAACCGCACCGTGATCGGCGCTCGACAGCGTGATAGGTCAAGAGAAGTGGAACGACTCTGAATGAAGGGGGCCCTGGCAAACGCCAAACCCCGTGGCGAAACACATACGCCTCGATCGCGGCGGGCGCCGGTGGTAACCGGTCATATCAGTTCCACACCAGTGCACGTCCGACCAATGATCCCGTAGCGGGGTTCGCAGCGTCAATCTCACCGGACAATTCCGGTACTCTTTCGCCGAGCCCGGCCACACCCCCCGGTTCAGCACCCGGGTGCGGCGACTCCGGACCAGGCGCATTACCCCAACCCTGCCGCTCCCCCGACACACTCGTGAATCAAGCTCCATCGACCACAACACCCTGCGCACGTTTTCGCCGTTGGTCCACGATCATCGTGCTGTCCGCCGCGCTCGTACAACCGACGCTCGATACACACTGGATCAACCTCTACTGCACGGCCCTGGCGGTCTTGACCACGCTGATCACCGTTCAGTTCGCTGTCCGCGCCCCCCTGTTGCGCGCCGCATTTATTCCATCGATCGTCGTGCTCGGCTTCACAACGGCGACCAGCGCGGGTGCTCTCATCTTCCAGTCGCTCTATCTGACCCCAATCAGCGGGGAACTCGAGGCCCCGGTTCTCACCTTCACGGTGGTCGCCGGATTCCAAGCCGCCCTGCTCCTGAGTCTT
>JBMYTY010000011.1:0-13036 GCA_049604855.1 Gammaproteobacteria bacterium
CATCGATTCGTAGGCTGGATAAGCCGTAGGCGCATCCGGCACCGTGTCACGATTCGTTCAGAGCTTCCTTGGCGATATACATATCGACCCCGAACGACGCCGTGAAATCCAGGTCGCGCTGCTCGGTGGACACCTTCTCGGGTGCGATCACGGCGCGCACGCATCGAACTCGACCGGGCATATCAAGGCCCCGTCATCGGCACCGTTCTCTTCCCCTATCGTGTCATGTTCGCCCATATCTCCAAGTGTATTGGAGTTCCGCCACACCCGCATTTTTCAGCCCCATTCCGGCAACACGACCTTGCCCTTGATCGAGACCAGGGCGGGACGTGGCGGCGCCCACTATGCTCAAAGGACCATGGACATCGAACATCCTGCCGCTGCCCGGGTGTTGGGCATCCTGCTCGCGCTGTGCGCCGCGCCCGACGTGTTAGCTCTGTCTGAGGGCTGGAACCCCGAGGACTATGGTGGCGGTGGTGCCACTTCGGCCCGTCAGATGATCGAGAAGCCGCTACTGGACACGGGGGTCGATGCCGGAAAGGCGCGCCAGATCAGCGGGGCCGTCGAACAGGCCATCGGTGCCTCCCTATCCGGCCCCCTCCACGACCGGGTGGATTTCAGCCGCTTTCCCAATGCGCGCATCAGCGTCTCGCCGCTGGACACACCTGCCGCGCTGCTGCTTGTCCCGGAAACAGCGGCTTACGTATTCACGGGCAAGCCGACGACGTTCCAGGGATCGTTCCGAAGCTACGAGTTCCACCTGGGCCAGGGGCTGCACCAAGCCTCGGCGCTGATCTTCGGCCAGATGTTCCCGCGCCTGCGGGGTATTGGCTCGCGCAGCGAGTTGACCGCGGGTGAATTGCTTATTGTGCCCAGGCTCGACGACTTCAGCTTCGGTTGGGGTGGTTCCTTCTCGCCGGTCATGGTGGTGGACCTGGCCACGTCCATCAGCATCAGTCGTGATGGCGCTCTGCTCTACCAGGGGGCCTTTCCAGTAAGCGGGGTGAAGGAGGAAGGTCAATCCGTGTTTCCCAACGCGGACCAGGAACACCGCGCCATCTCCACGGCACTCATCCAGAGTCTCAAGAAGGCCATCACGCCCCTGGCGGGTCAGCGGGCGCAACTGCTACCGGACACCCACGCCCCCCGCGCCGCAAGCGCCGTTCTCCCGGCTGCCAGCAGGCCGGGGACGGCGAGTGAACCGGTCCCGCAACGCACGTTGGACATGGACGCCGTCTATTTTCTCGCTGACAGCTGGGAGAAGTACGACGCCAACAAGGGGAGACTCAGCCGCACGGAACGGCAGGTGGCGATGCGCATCCTGCGTCTACGTGATGCCCAGAACTCACTCAACGAAGACGTCCAGGCCAACGAATTGGCGGCGTTGCGCAAGATTGCGCAAGACAAGGGACTGCGCCCCTCCAGCCGCGATGACCTGGTGGCGGAGATTCGCCGTCACCATGGCTACCGCGACGCCCAGGTCATCGCTGATAACGCTTCCGCCGATCGCTTCTACAACTTCGCCGGTGACCGCACCGATGATGTCCTCAAATACGCCGGCCTGGGCATCGACCTGACCAAGGCGGGCGTGGTCGCGGTGGGCTGTCTGGGCAGTGCGGGCACCCTGTGCCCCGCCCTGGTGGGTACCATGGCCTCGTTCTCCGCGGTGAACACGGCGGCCGAGGGACTGGGTGCGGCCAGTGCCAAGTATTTCGACGGCGGCTCCGCGGGGGAAGTGATGTTCGAGGGTGCCAAGGCCGTGGTCATCGACGTGGCCGCGGGCAAGGCGGGAGAGCTGGGTGGCGAACTGCTTTCCAGTGCAGCGCATCAGTACGCCAGAAGTACGACCAAGGCCCTCACAAAGGATCTTCCCGAAAATCTGATCAAGCGAGGAAACAGCGCGGTCTACGTGGGGGTTATGGAAGACACCTACAAGGTGGCCGCCGGGGGAATCTCCGCGTACGAAGCTTTTACCAAGCAGTTGACCAAGGATGTGATCGAGGCGGGCGAGAAACAGTTGACGTCGACGAAATCCAACCAAAAGGCGGTACCCGCCGGCACGGGGCCGGACCTACCGACCATGATGGGCTTACCGGAGATCTAGGCTCGGGGATCGTGATCATGACGCACTCAGCTCCCAATCCCATGCACCGACATCTCCCGGGACGGCTGCAAACCCTGTTCCTCGCGACACTGATCCTGCTGGCAGGAGCTGCTTGGGGGCAGCCCCCACGATCAGACCTGAACGGTTTGCGTGCTGACCTGAGCGCAGTGATCCAGGCCCTGACCTACCGCGTCACGGGCGCGACCACCGACCGTATGGGTATCGTGCGCTTCGCTCCCGACAGCGGAGGTGGCCTTGAAGTGGGAGGGCTCTCGGGGTTCACCCTGGATGAAACGGCCCTGCACACCGACCGCGCCGTAGGTGACGAAGCGATACACAGACGGATGAGCGCGGTGTTGCGCCTCTCCGATGCCCTGGGGCGCATCGCCTTTGTTGATGTCGCCGCCGACTATCTGCTCGGGGATCGGGTGATTCTGATCCAACAAGCCATCAGCACCCCGCACGACAGCGGCCGCTCGGATGTCCGCCTGCTCCTTGTACCGGCGGCCCGCCTCCCGAGCCTGAAGACGCTGAGCCGGTTTCCTTTCGACGAGTTGTATACCCTGTTCGCGGAGAACGCCCTCGAACCCGGGGCCATCGCCACCGCGACACCTGATACACGTTGGGTCGTAGGTGCCTTCGACCGCGTTCGCCAGAGCACCGACTCGCGGCTGTCCCTGCACAGCTCAACGAGCACCTTCGTAAGGCAGGTAGAGGAGCGCTTCGTACTGCGCGACGCCGGCTGGAATGCAGTGGTGGCGAGTGGTCGTTTCTCGCTCGCGGGTGCTTCTCCCCCTGAGCTGTTCGCGGTGCACCATGGCAGGAACGGAGAGGCCCGCCCCGCGGGCGCATTCCGCTTGGCGCCCACACCGCACTGAAATCGTCCCGGGGCACGCGCCCTCGGGCCGCGCGCCCGGTACACTACCGCCTTGCCTCTCCTCCCCGTTCATCCCCCGTACCATGAGCAAAACCACCCACTTCGGTTACAAGCAGGTCCCCGTCGAAGAAAAGGCCCAGCGTGTGCGCGAGGTCTTCGATTCCGTGGCCGACAAGTACGACATCATGAACGACCTGATGTCGTTCGGGGTGCATCGCTTGTGGAAGACCTTCACCATCCACACAGCCGGGGTTCGTCCGGGCCAACGGGTGCTGGACCTGGCCGGGGGAACCGGCGACCTGGGACTGCAGTTCGCCAAGCGCGTTGGCGAAACTGGCAAGGTGGTCATCTCCGACATCAACGGAGCCATGTTGGAGAACGGTCGCCGCCGCCTCACCGACAAGGGCATCGTGGGTAACGTCGAGTACGTGCAGGCCGACGCGCAGTGTCTGCCCTTCCCCGACGACTACTTCGACCTGGTGACCATCTCCTTCGGCCTGCGCAACGTCACCGACAAGGACTCCGCCCTGGCGTCCATCTTCCGCTGCATCAAGCCCGGCGGAAAACTCATGGTGCTCGAGTTCTCCAAGCCGGTGCTGCCGGGCCTGAAGCCCATCTACGACCTGTACTCCTTCACCCTGCTGCCGTTCATGGGCAAAGTGGTGGCGAACGACTCCGAGAGCTACCGCTACCTGGCCGAGTCCATTCGCATGCACCCGGACCAGGACACCCTGCGCGGCATGATGGAGAGCGTCGGCTTCGAGCGCTGTGACTACATCAACCTCAGCGGCGGCATCGTGGCGGTGCATACCGGTCGCAAGCTCTGAGACCGGCTGGGCATTCCCCTCATGAGCGATAACGATGCGCCCCGCCCCGGGAGCGAGAACGCGGAAACCGGCCCGACGGCGGGCGGCCCCTCCCCACATCCCCTGGCGCGGCTGTTGTCCCTGGGTTTCAAGCAACTGCTGTCCCTGGACCCCGCTACCGCCCGCGACATGAGCGCCCTCGCGGGCCGTTGCATCGCCTTGCACGTGACGGGAGTCAATCTGACCCTGTACATCCAGCCCACCGATGACAGTGTGCTGGTCTCAAGCGAAGCCCCGAAGGAACCCGAGGTCACCCTGTCCGGCAGCCCGTTCGCCCTGGCACGCATGAGCCTGGGCCGGGAGCCCGGTTCGGGTCTGTTCGACGGGGCGGTGCAACTGCGCGGGGACACCGGCCTGGGACAACGCTTCCAGGACGTCATCGCGCGCATGGAGATCGACTGGGAGGGTGAACTGGCCCGCTACACGGGCGACATCGCCGCTCACCAGGTCGGCTCCTGGGCACGCGACCTCGCGGGCTTCGGACGACGATTCATCAACAAGGTCGGGCCGGATACCGGCGAGTACCTGAGCGAGGAAGCCCGGCTGATCATTCCGGCCGCCGAGCTGGCGGCCTTCTGCGACGACGTGGACACCCTGCGTGCGGACGTGGACCGGTTCGAGGCGCGCCTGCGCCTGCTCGAACACACCCCGGAACCCACCGAAGGGCCGGATGGGAGCCGCGCTCCATGATCGGTCGCGTCCGCCAGGTATTGCGCCTGGTGCATATCAACCTGGTCCTGGTACGCCACGGCCTGGATGACATCGTCCTCGCCACGCACCTGATGCGGCCCGTGCGCTGGCTCGCCTACCTGCTGCCCTGGAACTGGTTCCGCACCCGCGAGCCGCGTGGGGTACGCATCCGTAAGGCCCTGGAAGAGTTGGGACCGATCTTCGTCAAGTTCGGGCAGATACTTTCCACCCGATCCGACCTTCTGCCACCGGATATCGCCGTGGAGCTGGCGCGCCTGCAGGACCGTGTGCCGCCGTTCCCCGGGCGCGAGGCACGACGCACCATCGAGCGCGGACTGAAGGGCGATGTCACGGAGCTGTTTACCGAGTTCGACGAGACCCCCCTGGCCTCGGCCAGCATCGCCCAGGTTCACGCCGCCACCCTCAAGGACGGGCGCGAGGTGGTCATCAAGGTGGTGCGTCCCGGCATCGAGCAGACCATCAGCCGCGACGTTGCCCTGCTGCGGCTGATCGCCGGGATGGCGGAGCGCTATTGGGCGGACGGACGGCGCCTGCACCCCGTGGATGTGGTCAAGGAATTCGAGAAGACCCTGTTCGACGAACTGGACCTCATGCGCGAGGCCTCCAACGCCGCTCAGCTGCGCCACAATTTCCAGGACTCGAAACTGCTCTACGTGCCGGAGATTCATTGGGAATGGAGCCGCCGGGAGTGTCTGGTCATGGAACGCATCCATGGCATCCCCATCTCGGACACCGAGGCCCTGGAGGCCGCCGGGGTGAGTCTCAAGGCGCTCTCCTCCATGGGCGTGGAGATCTTTTTCAGCCAGGTGTTCCACGACAGTTTCTTTCACGCCGACATGCACCCCGGCAACATCTTCGTGGATGTCAGCAACCCCGCCGAGCCGCGCTACATCGCGGTGGATTTCGGCATCATGGGCACCCTCAACCCGGTGGACCAACACTACCTCGCCGAGAACTTCCTCGCCTTCTTCAACCGCGACTACCGGCGCGTGGCGGAGCTGCATATCGAGTCGGGCTGGGTTCCCCACGGCACGCGCGTGGACGAGTTCGAGTCCGCCATACGCACGGTCTCCGAGCCCATCTTCGGCAAGCCCTTGCGCGAGATCTCCTTCGGGCATTTTCTGCTCCGCCTATTCCAGACGGCCCAACGCTTCGACATGGAGGTGCAGCCCCAACTGGTGCTGCTGCAGAAGACCCTGCTTGCCATCGAGGGCCTGGGGCGGCGCCTGGACCCGGACCTGGACCTGTGGAAGACAGCCAAACCCTTCCTCGAGCGTTTCATGAGCGAGCAGGTGGGCCTGCGCTCCTGGTCCCGGGGCATGAAGGAAAATGCCCCGGAATGGGGGCGGCAACTACCGGAGATCCCCGGCCTGCTGCACCGCTTCCTGGACGATTCGGTCCACGGCCGACTCAGTATCCGGCAGAAGTCCAACGAACTTGAAGGCCTGCGCCACGATATCCGCCAGGGCGTGCGCCGCTTCTACTACACCGTGAGCGGTGCGGTGCTGCTGTTAGGGGCCATGCTGCACGGCCGACCGGATGGCGATGAGAGTTATCTGGTCATGGGACTACCCCTGGGCGCCGTGATCATGGGTGCGGCCGGTGCGCTGTTCCTGGCCGCCGCCTGGCCCCGGGATTCTCACTGAAGCGGAACGGCGAGCCGGTGCGCACGGTCAGCGTGGTGTTGGAATTGGGCTTGACCCCGATGGCTCCGCACCGCCCATGTTGCGCAGGCGGGTCGAGCGGGGAGCCGAACAGGTTTCGCGGGGATTGAGTGATGGCCTGTTGGTGTGTGGCGGGCTGACCGGCGGACCTGAAACCGAGGCGCAGGCCATGGCCCGCCTGGCCCGGGATGCCGGGCTCAGCGACGATCAAATCATCCTGGAAGACCGCAGCACCACCACCTGGGAAAACGCCCTGTTCGCCCGCGCGCTCCTGCGTGATCAGGGTTATGAGGCGACAACCCTGGTGACCGATGAACTGCACATGCGGCGCGCCTTGTGGTGCTTCCGAACCCTGGGAATGAACCCCGCCCCCCTGGCGGTAAGCTGGCGGGGAGGCTCCGCCCGACGGTTTCGGGCGGTGCTCCACGAGCGGCTCGGGCTGATCTGGTATCGCCTGCGTTGGCGCGCGGGCGAGGCACCCGGCCTCAATTCGCCTTGATGAAGTCCGCGATGCCTTTGACCGTCTGTTCCTCGATACCGAGAAAACCATGGGCGGACAGGGCCTTGCAGGGATCGGAGCGTGGCGTGTCTCCACCGGAGAGCAGCAGTTTGCCCACTTTGGGTGAATTGCTGAACGCGGCGGCAAGCGCATCCAGATCGTCCGGCGGGGTGATTTTGCAAGCGTCATCCTCATGGGCGACCACCAACACCGGCACCTTCACCGCGGAGAGATTCATATCGATGATGCCGTCGGGGTAGTCATCGGCGATGGACCACTTGGAGCGGCTCTTGGTCACCGACGAGGTCGACACGATACCGTCGATGCCGCCACCCAGTGAGACCCCTGCATTGGCGGCAGAGAAGCTGCCCATGCTGGTTCCGATCACCCAGACCGGTTTGTCGGCGCGCTGCTTGAGCGCGGCCGCCACGGCGGCGATATCCTCGGCGTGCTCGTCACCCATGCGCCAGATCGCGTTCATCTTGCCCTTGTCGGACGGCGCATCCATGGTCGCGACCAGAAAGCCCTGATCGGCGAACATCTCGCGGCTGCGCACCAGGCTGTTGTCCTTGCCCCAACCGAATGACGCCGAGCCGAGGAAGGACGAGACATCCAGCTTGCCGTGTCCACCGGCCAGAAGGATCACACTGGCCACGGGGTCGCCTTCAGGCTCGGTCAGCACGTACTTCTGATCCAGCCCCCGGCTCTGCACCGTCTCCACCGACTCCGCCGCGGCCGTCGCGGACAGCGCGGCGAGGAAAAACCCCGTACCAGCCATCTTCGTGATGATGTGTCTCATATCCGATCCTCATTATTGGTTTTCGTTGTTACGGGCCAGCACGGAGCATGGAGCCAGCACCCGCGGAGACGACATTACCCGCCCACCCAGCACGAACACCAGCGCCAAGCCCCCTGCCACCGGCTGCGCAAAGGCGCCTCACCGCGCGCACGAAACCGGATGCACTTCCTGCCAACGGATACCCGGACGATGTGAATTCGGGCAGGACACCGCGCCGCGGATGGATCCGCGGCCACCTCAAACAGGTCCCGGTAACGGCGCCCGGGCAGGCGTGGAAATACCGCCGTGATACGACCCAGCGCCGTCAGCGCTGCGCGGTGTACTCGCGGAAGGCGATCCCGGCGACACAGCCGTAGGACAGTTTGGGATCGGGGTGCTGCGTGGAGAACAAAGCGGCCCTCGGAGCGTCGCTGAACATGGCCTTGAGCGCGGGCAGGTGCGTAACCTCGAACACCACCCGGCCGTCACGCTCGGCAACCGTGATGCCATCGGTACTGATCAGTTCGCGCCCCTCTTCGCTGTGCCGCCAGGCCACCACCCGGCCGGTCTCGAAAAAGGCTTCGGGGGCTCCGCTGACCTGCGCGCTGGCGTCCTTGAAGGTGTAGAAACCCACCCCCGTGGTCCTGCCCTCGTTGCGGAACAACACCTCGAAGGCGTACTCCAGGCCATCGCTGGGGGTATTGGACTGGTTTCGCGTCCAGGTCTCGTCGCCATAGGCGGCGGGAAAACTCAGCGTCGCGCGGCCGCGATCCAGTTCGACCAGGCATCCGCCGGGCAGTGCGCTCTCGCCACCCTCCGCATGGACCGGGGCGGCGGTCACGGCGGAAGCCAACATCAGACCCAGCGCCCAGCGCGCCGCCACGTCAATGAAGGTGTGCTTGGATGTTGTCATGGCTGCTCCCTCCTCTCCCGGCCTCGGTGGCCTGTTCTGGTCCAGCCGCGGAACGCTATGCGACCCCGTAGGTGTCGCGGTAGGCGCGGACCCGTTCAAGGTCGGCCTCGCCACCGGGGCGCTGCTCAAGAAATTCAATCAGATCGACCATGGCGGCAATGTGAATGACCTGAAGGCCGAATCGCCCTTCGACCTCCTGCACGGCGGAGGTCTCACCCTGACCACGCTCCTGGCGGTCCAGCGCGATGGCGACCCCGGCGGGGGTGCCGCCATGGGCGTTGATCAGGTCAATGGATTCACGCACGGAGGTACCGGCGGAGATCACGTCATCCACGATAAGCACGCGGCCCGCGATGGGCGCGCCGACGATGGTGCCGCCCTCGCCATGATCCTTCGCCTCTTTGCGGTTGAATGCGTAGGGCACGTCCCGGCCATGGTGGTCGGACAGGGCAATGGCGATGGCCGAGGCCAGGGGAATGCCTTTGTAGGCTGGGCCGTAGAGCATGTCCCATTCCAGGCCGGAGGCGACGATGGCGTCGGCGTAGTAACGCCCGAGGCGGGCCAGGGACTCACCGGTATTGAACAGGCCGGCGTTGAAGAAGTAGGGACTGATGCGCCCGGATTTGAGGGTGAACTCGCCGAACCGCAGCACATCGCGGCCGAGAGCGAACTCGAGAAACTCTTTCTTGTAGGGCTGCATACGAGCAAATGTTGAGGTGTTTTCGAGATTCTAGATCAAAACTCACTGAATTCAATAGAAATTTCCAAACCACATGGCGCCACCCCGGACAGCCACCGTGGCGAGCCGCTATGATCCCGGCCCCTCACCCGGGAGACCCTCATGCGTATCATTTCCGCCAATCTCAACGGCGTCCGCGCCGCCGCCAAGAAAGGCTTCTTCGACTGGATGGCCCAACAGGACGCCGACGTGGTCTGCATCCAGGAGACCAAGGCCCAGATTCACCAGCTCGAGGACAACCCAGTGTTCTTCCCCGAGGGCTACCACTGCTACTACGAGGACGCCTCGTGCAAGAAGGGCTACTCCGGCGTCGCCCTCTACTGCCGCCGCGAACCCGACGCGTTGATCCGCGGATTTGGTGAAGGCTTCGAGGACATGGACGCCGAGGGCCGCTACATTGAGGCGCGCTTCGGTGACCTGTCCGTGGCCTCCATCTATGTGCCCTCGGGCTCCGCCAAAGAGGAGCGCCAAGCCATCAAATACAGCTTTATGGACCGCTATATGCCGCGCCTGCGCGCACAGGCCAGCGACGGACGCGAATGGGTCCTGTGCGGCGACTGGAACATCGCCCACAAGAACATCGACATCAAAAACTGGAAGGGCAACCAGAAGAACTCCGGCTTCCTTCCCGAGGAACGGGCCTGGCTGGACGAATTGTTCGGGGACGCAGGCTGGGTGGACACCTTCCGCCGCGTCGACACCCGCGAGGAGCAATACACCTGGTGGTCCAACCGAGGACAGGCCTGGGCCAAGAACGTGGGCTGGCGCATCGATTACCACATCTGCACGCCGGGCGTTGCCGAGCGTGCCCAATCGGCACACATCTACAAGGACGAGCGTTTCTCCGATCACGCGCCGCTGACGCTGGACTACGAGGGCGCGCTGCCCTGAGAAAGCTGCCCTGAGAGAGCTGCCCAGGGGGAACTGACTTAAGCAAACAGTTCGCGGCGGATCAGCGCGTACGAAAAAGGCGGCCCCGCTCGGCCTACACCCCGGTCATCACTGAAGAATCCGAACGATCAGCTCGGCATCACCGGGGTTGAGCCAGTGCGCGCCCTGGGTTTGCCACACCGTGGCCCGCCCACGCAATGCGGGTACCTGGTTCATGTCCTGGCTTTGGGCGGGAACCCAGGCATCACCCGCACCGCCCGCCAGCGGGGAGAGCCTCAACACGGCGTCGTAGCGGATATCCGGATGCGGCTGCATGTTGAGCCAGTCCAAGGCCGTACCCGAACCGGCGGGCAGCAGGTCGACCATCGCGGGGCGCGCGTAGTCCAGGTAGTCGTACCCGTCCCCACCGAAAAAGCTCTTGAGCATGCTGATCCCGGGACCGGGACAGAAGAAAGGTTTGCTGTCGATTACGTCCAGCCCCTCGGCCGCGCGCGGGCTGCCCAGGTGCGGGGATGCGATGGTGATCAGGCGGCTGACCTGCCGTGGATTACCCTGAACCAGGGCCATGCGCGCCACCACGCCACCCGCTGAATGACCGACGAGGATAAGCGCGGGGTCATCGGGGTGGGCCTGGCGGATCGCCGCCAGCTGGGCGTCCAACTGGCTGGCCTGAACGCCCAGGGGCGCTTCGGCGCTGACCCGCGCGAGGTACAGGACCCGATCGGCGTCGGCGGATGGCGCGGACCAGCCGTGCCGTTGCAGCCCCTGCACCACCCCGCTTTGCAACCACGTGGTTGGCTGCGAGGCAAAGCCATGGACCAGCACCATGACATCGGCCGAGGCCGACGTGGCGGATCCCAGCGCGCACACCGCCACGAAACCCCTCACCCATGCCCTGATAGCGGTCCCCACGCGGGCCATTGTTCGCCACCCGTACATGGGATCAGTAGCGCGGGGCGTACCCACCCTGATAGCCACCGCCCCCCGGGTAAGCACCGTAGTGACCACCGGGATAACCGCCGTACTGCCCACCGTAGGGCATGCCCATGCCCGGACGCTGCATCTGCTGACGCTGCTGTTGCAGCTGCTGCATCTTTTTCATCTTCTCGGCGCGCATCTGCTGGTCGAAGTACTTGCGGTAGTAGACGAGAGCGCTCTGGCCATTGGCCTGCACATCGAACACCTTCCAGCCGGTCTTGGACTTATAGAAGCGGAAGCTCATGCGCAGGCTGGAGGAGCCGCCGAAACGCACGCTCACCGCCACGGAGACCTCCTTGCCATCGTCCGCCTTGCGGGCGCGATGCACGATCACGTCGGGGTTGTTGTACCCGCCAAGGTTCTTGGCCAGCGATGCCAGAAACATGTCCCGGATGGTGATGGCGGCGGCGTCCTTCTGCTCCTGGCTCATCTCGTCCCAGTACCGGCTGGCGGAGTACTTCACCATGTAGGGGAAATCGAAATAAGGCGCTATCTCCTGCTCGGCGAACTCGCGTGCCTGGTCGCTGTTACCCGCGCCCCCGGCCATGATGAAGGCTTTCAGCTTTGCCAGGCCCTCACGCACGATATTCTCCGGCGTGGCCGCCGGAGCGGGCGGAATCATGTAACCGCCGTAGCCCCCCTGGGGACCGAACCCCTGGTTACCATAGCCGCCCTGGGGCCCGAAACCGGGGTTACCGAACTGCTGGCCGCCGTATTGATTGGCCGTGCCACCCGCACCATGGGCAGCGGGGTGGGAATTGCCGTATTGCCCACCCTGCGCCTGGACGACGGACGGGAGCGAGAGGCTGAGTACCAGCGCCGATGCGGCGCCCAGGACCTTGATCATTTTGGGTTCCTCCACTCGTATGTATCGAGTGCTTCAGGGGGCTTTGTCAGACGAGCAGATTATCGCCTCGCCGGTTGCCCCGCGATGAAAATGAATCTATCGGGGGATATCCCTGTAGGACCTGGGCGCGTGCCCGTCGCCACATACCGCACCTGACACTCCGCCCGCGATGCGCTCTAATCGCGGGCCGCGCCTCGTAAAGTACGCAGCACCATGCAGAACCTCTGGAACGAAGAGCAGGCCCAGGCCTGCGCAGACGAACTCGACCTCCGGGTCTACAGTTCACGCCTACTCGGTCATGACCCATCGCTGGTGCTGCACGGGGGCGGGAACACCTCCGTCAAGTTGACCCGGACGAACCGGGTCGGTGAGGACGAGGAGCTTTTGCTGGTCAAGGGCAGCGGCTGGGACCTTTCCAGTATCGAGCGTGCGGGCTTCGCGCCCGTGCGCATGGGCCACCTGCTGAAGCTCGCGCGGCTTGAAACCCTGAGCGACACCGACATGGTCAACGAGTTGCGCGCCCAGCTCACCGATGCCTCCGCACCGACGCCCTCCGTGGAGGCCATCCTGCACGCCCTGCTCCCGCATCGATACGTGGACCACACCCATGCGGATGCCATCGTCACCCTGACCAACACCCCGGACGGCGGCGGCATCATGCGCGAGATCTACGGCTCCGACGTGGTCGTCATTCCCTACGTCATGCCCGGATTCGACTTGGCGCGCATGGTCGCCGAACGCTATCCCGGTCAGGCCCACGAGGGCACCCAGGGCATGGTGCTGATGAACCACGGCATCTTCAGCTTCGGCGAGACGGCGCGCGAGTCCTACGACCGGATGATCGAGCTGGTATCCCGCGCGGAGGACTACCTGAAGGCCAAAGGGGCATGGGAACTGTCCGCGCCGAAGACCTCAAGCCCCCCCCCGGCGGGTACGGCCATGGCCGAATTGCGTCGCGACATCTCCCACGCGGCGGGTTGCCCCATGGTGTTGCGCGCGGACCGCAGCGACCGTTCACTGGCCTTTGCCCAGGCCCCTGGGGTCGAGGAGTGGAGCCAGCGCGGACCGGCAACACCGGACCATGTCATCCGCACCAAACGCACCCCCATGCTCGGGCGCGATGTGGACGCCTACACCTCGGCCTATTCCCAGTATTTCAAGGCCAACTC
>JBMYTY010000012.1:0-12884 GCA_049604855.1 Gammaproteobacteria bacterium
TCGATTCCACGAGCCCGGCCGCCGCATCAGCCTGTACGTGTTCGGGGATGATTTCTCGCGCGGTTCCATCCAGGAACTGCTCGACACAGTGGAAAGCCTGAACGCGGGAACGTCAGGGGGAGAGCGCCTGGTGCGGATTCATGCGGTGGGCTATCCCGTGCTGTTCCAGTTGCCCGGTCTGCCCATCAACGCGGTGCGTTTCGCGGCACTCATGCGCAGCCTGGCGGAGGAGAACGGGGGTAGTTTCGTGGGGCTGAACAGCTACAAGCCCTGAGTCAACGGTGGTGGGCCGCGGGCGCCTGTCGCGCCTCCGATAGTGGATACGGGATTCGTGGGCGACGCCGCGCTATGCTTGCCGTCTGTTTCATCAGAACACGCTAATGCGCTCTCCGCCCATGAAGGTCTGTATCGTCTCCGACAGCCACGACAACCGCGCGCTTCTCGCGGCCGCCGTCACCGATGCCAAGGCGCGCGGCGCCGAAGCGGTGCTGCATGCCGGTGACGTGGTCGCCCCGAGCACCCTGGGCGTGATCAAGGATCTGGGCATGCCCATCCATGTAATACACGGCAACAACACCGGAGACCTGGCGGCCCTGAGCAGGCTGTCGCATCGTGACGGTAACCCCGTGACCTACTATGGAATGGACGCAAAACTGGAGTTGGCGGGGCGTCGGATATTCATCGTCCACTATCCCCATTACGCGCGGGCACTGGCCCTTACCGGTGACTGGGACGTGGTGATCTACGGCCATGATCACGCCGCCAGCATCGAGACCGTGGAGAACGTCTCGGGTGGTGAAACCCACCTGGTGGACCCGGGCAGCGTGGCGGGCCTCGATGGACCCGCCACCTACATCATGGGCGATCTCGAAACCCTGGAGTTCGAACTGGTCCCCGTACCGGGGGCCGTGAGCACTGAGCCCATGGTCATCGGCGCATCCGGCTGAGGCGGGCGCCTTGTTCACTCCGGAAGCTGTCGTGCTGGCCCTATGCCTCGCGCTGGCGGTGATCTGGTGGCGCAGTAGCACCATCGCGAGGGAACAGGTGCTGGCGGCGGTGCGGCGTATTCTGAGCGAGCAGCACGTGCAGTTGTTGGATCAGACCGTGACCCTGCAGCGGATCAGGCCGAGACGGCGTAGCGACGGCCGCATGGGGCTACGCTGGACCTATCGTTTTGATTTCAGTACGGAAGGGTATGACCGCCACAGTGGATGGGCGGTCTGGGAGGATAGGCGCATCACCTATGTGGAACTCACACTGCCGGGCGGTGTGCGTGTGATCGAGGGTGGACGCGCCCTGCATTGAGCCGCGCGGCCCCGGTCAGATGGCGGAGCCCACCTGGCGGGTCAAGGGCACGGCCTTCACCACGTGATCGGGGAGCCATCGGGATAAGGCGGTTTCCATGACGTTCATCTCGATGGGCTTGGTCAGGTAATCGTCCATGCCCGCATCGAACGCTCTATCCCTGTCGCCCTTCATGGCATAGGCCGTGACCGCGATTATGGGGGTGCGCATGACCTGCTGCCCCGCTTGCTGGCGAATGAGCTGAGTGGCGGTGAAACCGTCCATCACCGGCATCTGGCAATCCATGAGGATGATGTCGTAGGTGGTTTCCTGAACCCGTTGGACGGCTTCTTCGCCGTTGACCGCGACATCCACGTCTACGCCCATGCGCCGCAGCATACCGACCGCGACCATGCGGTTGATTTCGTTGTCTTCGACCAACAGCGCATTGGCCCCTTCGAAGCTCACGCCGGAGTTCTCCGCGGCGGGAATTTCCTGCTCGTAGGCTTCGTCGACACTTTCCAGGGCGACGGTGAACCAGAACATGCTGCCTCGTTCGGGGCGTCGTTCGAGTCCGATCACCCCGCCCATGCGGTCCACGAGGCCGCGCGCCAGGGCGAGTCCGAGGCCGACCCCGCCAAACTCCCGCGTGGTGCGGGCATCGAGCTGGGTGAAGAACTGGAAGATATGGGCCTCGGCGCCACGAGGAATGCCGATGCCCTCATCGCGGACCTCGAAGCAGTATCGATCTCCGGATTCGCTATGGACCCTGATCGTCACTTCACCACCCTCGGGTGAGAACTTGATGGCGTTGTCCACCAGATGATTGAGCACCTGTTTGAGGCGGAAGGGATCGCCGATGAGCTGTTCGGGCATTCCGTCGCAGCGGGTGCTGAGCGTAACCCCGCGCTCGCGGGCCTGGGCGTTGAATACATCGACCACGTCGCTGAGCAGGTTGCCGGGTTTGAATTGGATGGAGCGGAACTCCACCTGGCCTTTCTCCACCGTCGCGTAGTCGAGCATGTCGCGCAGGAGGCCGACCAGATCGCGTAGGGATCTCAGCGCGACGCCGACCATGCGTTGTTGTTTGTCGTCCAGGCTGCTCTTGCGAAGCATCTGCAACATGCCCACCACGCCATTCATGGGTGTGCGTATCTCGTGGCTCAGGTTGGCCACGAACTGTGTCTTTGCCCGGTCCGCGGCCTGGGCCGCATCCACCGAATCCAACAGCGCCGTTTCCGCCTGCTTACGTGCGGTGATATCGAATTGGATACAGAGGTATTCGTCGTTGCCACCGGCCGTCTTCTCCATGGGGACGATGGTGGCATCCAGCCAGAACAATTCACCTTTGCGGTCGCGGTTGCAGACCTCTCCACGCCAGATGTTTCCGCCCGCGGCGGTCTCCCAGATTTCGTCGTAGAAGCGGTCGTCGTGGACGCTGGAACGCAGCATGGAATAGTCGCTGCCAATGAGCTCGCTGCGGCGATAACCGGTGAGGTCGCAGAAATGCTTGTTGACGTAGGTGAACCGGCCCGAGGAATCGCTCATGGACACGATGGCGGCCTGATCGAGCGCGTGCTTTTGATCCAGCAGGAGGCGTTGGCTCTGTTCCAGGCTGTCGAGCATCACGTTGACCCGGTCCGCGAGCACACCGAGCTCATGGGACGATTCCTGGGGGAGGCGGGCGGCGGGATTCTGCTCAGGGCGTAGCGAGGACACGGCCGTGGCGAAGCGTCGCAGCGGTTTGCTCAGCAGTTGCTCCAAGCCCACACCCACGGCGAGGGCTACGAGGAGCAGCACCGGAATCAGGGTCCACGATGACTGAAGGTAGCGCATCATCATGGCGCCAAGGCCCGGTCGGTCCATGATGAACAGAACGGTACCCCCGCCGGTGCTGAGGAACATCCATTGGCTGTCGCCCGTGGTACGGGTCGTGCCGGGGGGTTCGGCCGAGACATTCCCGGGACCAGAACCACTCTCGCGTTCGTAGCTCATCAGGGCCTTGCCCTCGGCGTTGAAAACCACCGCCGCTTTCAAATGGTTCATGGCCTTGAGCTTGGGCTGCAGGGACAGGGCGGATTCTGGCCCTTCATCGACGACGGTGTGAAAGTCGTCACGCAGCAATTGCGCGGACGAGCGGGTGTATTCGAGCGTCAGTTTCTCGAAGGTATCGCCGGATGAGACGCCCCCGAGGATCAGGGCTACCACGGCCGAAATGAACACGGCGGAGGCAAGCACGCCGATCAGGCGTCCGCGCAATGTCAGGGCGGGGATTTTCCGTGTCGCCGAGGGTTTGTTCGGTTTTTTCGCTTCAGTCGTGCTCATCCAAACTCCAAGGGCTGGCCACCCCGGTCGGGTCCGCCGCTGCCCAAACATCCACAGTGGATGAACCTCCGCTCTCAGCCGCTATCCGTGCCTGTCTCCTGTTCCGCTGGAATGCACCCCAAGATCATCCGTCCAAGGGCTTGGGGTGAACCCGGTCGTTCGAATCATGGCCGAGCGGCCCTTGATGACTGTGCGACGGAGCCGAGCAACTTGATGCGGGTGCGGCTCCGACTGATTCGGAGCGCAGCCACAGACCCGAATCCGATCCCCCGTGGGACTGGGTTAACGAAGCGTTACCACTGGGAGGCAGGATAGCTGAGCCACGCCCATGGTCTTTTATGGATGCCTGCAAGGGTGTGGCGGGATTACCCTGAACACTTACCGTCCTGATAAGCGGCCGAAATGGGACAGCGCACGGCCTGCTTGTGGGTCTCGACCCGATTCGCGCCGGACTCAGCCCCGCGACAGCTCGGCTATCAGGTCCGCGTGATCATCGCAGTGCGCGGCCTGGCCCGCGCGACAGGCGGCCACGAAGGACGCCAACTGACTGACGGCCTGGTCGAGGTCGTCGTTGACGATGATGCAGTCATATTCCCCGGCATGCTCGATCTCGCTCTGGGCGGCGGCCAGGCGGCGTGCGATGACTTCCTCGCTGTCCTCGCCCCGTCCGCGCAACCGGCGCCGCAGTTCCTTCAGGGAGGGCGGCAGCAGGAACACGGTATGTACCGTGTCCAACATCGAACGTACGGAACGCGCACCCTGCCAGTCCAGAACGAGCACGGCGTCCTGGCCCTTGCCATGAATGCGCTCCACCTCCTGGCGTGAGGTGCCGTAGCGGTTACCGTAAATCTCCGCCTGCTCCAGGAACTGGCCATCCGAGTCCATGGCGGCGAAGCGCTCGGTACTGACGTAGTGATAGTCCACCCCGTCGCGCTCGTCCCCACGCGGATCGCGGGTCGTGTGGCTGACCGTGCGGCTGAGGACGGGATTGCTGGTCAGCATGGCGTTGACGGCGGTGGTCTTTCCCGCGCCGGAGGGCGCGGAGACGATGATGAGCAGGCCATCGGAGTTCGAGGAGGGAGGGGCCATGGCGGGAATCACTCGATGTTCTGAACTTGTTCGCGCATCTGCTCGATCAGCACCTTGAGCTCGATGGCGGCGTTGGTGACATTCTTGTCGCTGGACTTCGATGCCAGGGTGTTGGCCTCGCGATTGAACTCCTGCATGAGGAAGTCCAGGCGGCGGCCGACCGGCTCATTGCGATCCAGCGTCTGACCGAGTTCCTTGATGTGGCTACCCAGGCGGTCCAGCTCCTCATCCACGTCGAGTTTCTGGGTCAGGATGACCATTTCCTGCTCGATGCGGCCGCTATCCAGGTCAGCGTCCAGGTCGGCCAGTCGGGTGCGCAAGCGCTCGCGCAGTTCCTCCAGCACCTGGGGCATGCGCTCGCGAACCTCGCTCACCAGCGGTTTCATGGCGTCCACCCGCTCGGTGAGCATGTCGCGCAGCCGCGCCCCCTCACCTTCCCGGGAGCGCACCAGGCTGTCCAGAGCCGCCTTGAGTGCATCCAGGGTCGCCGTGCGCGCGGCATCCATGTCGTTATCCGGCTCGCGCAGGACGCCGGGAAGACGCAGGATATCGACCGGTGACAGGGGCTTGGAGGCTTCCATCATGGTGGCGATCTCGTCGCTCAGACTGAGCATGCGACGCGCCTGTTCCTTGTCCAGATGGGCCTGGCCGCCGCCGTCATCCGCGGGCCGGTAGCGCAGCCCCAGGTCCACCTTGCCGCGCTTGAGGCGTCGTTGGACCTGTTCGCGGACTTTCATCTCCAGGGCGCGCAGCTCCTCCGGCATGCGCACGGATACCTCGAGAAAACGGTGATTGACCGAGCGGATCTCCCAGGTGACCTGGCCCCAGTCTCCACCGCGTTCTTCGCGGGCGAAGGCGGTCATGCTTCGGATCATGATGTGCTTACTCGTGACGAATGAGGGTCCCGTGATACGGGACGGACCCCGGTCGGTGCCGGGCGCTGGGAGGAAGGCCGGGTTGCCGTCGGAACGGGCTTATTCCAACCACATCAAGGCGCCATCGCTCATCCGACGCCAGAGGTTGCCTTCGGGGACTTCGTCCAGCGAAAGCAGCGGTTGTTCGGCGAGTACCTTGTCACCCAGTTTGACGCTCACGCGACCGAGAACCTGCCCCCTGCGCACCGGGGCGACGATGGTCGGTTCCATCTCCACGGTGGCGTCCAGATCGTCGTAGCTGCCCTTCGGGATGGTGATCCACATGTCCTTGCCCAAGCCGAGGCGCAGGCTCTCGGCGCCGCCTTTCCAGACCCGGCTGTTGGTGATGGGTTCATTGGCACCGTAGAGGCGGTGCGTGCCGAAGAACCGGAAGCCGTAATTGAGCAGCGATTGGCTGGCGGCGATGCGTGCCTTGCTGCTCTTGGTACCCATGACCACCGACACAAGGCGCATGCCCTCGCGCAGGGCTGAGCTGGCCAGGCAATAGCCGGCGGCCTTCGTGTAACCCGTTTTGAGGCCGTCAACGCTGTCGTCGCGCCAGAGCAGCTTGTTGCGGTTCATCTGGTTGATTTCGTTGTATTCGAACTCCTTCTGCGAGTACCAGGCGTAGTACTGGGGGAACTCGCGGATCAGCGCCGCGGAGAGCAGGGCGATGTCCCTGGCCGTCGACAAATGCTTGTCCGCCGGCATGCCGGTGCTGTTCATGAAGTGCGTGTTCTTCATGCCCAGGTCCCGGGCCTTGCGGTTCATCATGTCGGCGAAGGTTTCCTCCGTCCCGGCGAGCATCTCCGCAAGGGCGACGGATGCATCGTTGCCCGATTGCACGATCATGCCTTGCAGCAGCTCATCGACCCGGACCTGTTTGTTCACTTCGATGAACATGCGCGAGCCTTTCATGCGCCAGGCGCGCTCACTGACGGTGATGGTGTCCTGCAGCTTGAGGTTGCCCTGGGCCAGCTCCTGGAAAACCAGATAGGCCGTCATCAGCTTGGTCAGGCTGGCGGGTTCCACCTGCTCATCGGCGTTGCGTTCCGCGAGGATCTGGCCCGTGGCGAAGTCCAGCAGGATGTAGGAACGCGCGCCCAGCTCCGGTGGCGTGGGGATCGGACCCGCGGCATGCGCGGCCAGGGAAAGCCACAGCGATACCAGCATGAGAAGAAAGCGGGCGGGTTTGGAAAATGATGCGGATTGGGGGCTCATTGGACCTGTGTATGTTGTTTCAGGCGCGTCGGTGTCGGATGCGGTCCGGGTCTCCGGCCGGAACCGCGTCACCGCGTTATCGGGTGGCAGGGGGCGTTGGGTCGGGCTCCCGCCTCGAAGCAGGTGTGACGACCCGGGTGTGACGAATCAGGGTGTGACGACCCGGCCGCTGATACCCAGCGAACGGAGCGGATCAAGGGCTGAATCGGCCGCCGGGCGGTTCGGGAACGGGCCTTGGTAGACACGGAAGACGGTACCGATTCCCGAACTGCCTTTGACCACGCTGACATCGGTGATTCCGGCCCGGTTCAAGCGGTTGCGCAATTTCTCCGCGTTCTGCTCACTCTTGAACGCACCGGCCTGGACATAGAACTGGCCGGTGACCGGCTCCGGGTCCGGTGCCTTGGGCGTGGCGCTGCCCAGCTCATAGCGGGCAGGGTCCATGGGGCCGTCTTTGCGCCGCTCACTCACCGGGGCCGGCCGGGATGTGTTGACCGGCGCGGACGCTGGCGTCGGTGTCGAGACCGCGGCTGGCGCCTGTACGGGACGGCCCTCGCGCACGCGGGTGTCGGTCATTGGTTTCGGGGCGCTGGTCGCGCCCGTGTCGATGCCGCGTACCTCGACGAACTGCTCATTGCGGTCCAGGACGCCCAGTTTTCCGGCGGCGGCGATGGACAGCTTGATCAGGTGCTTGCCGTCGTCAGGGCCGCGATCGTTGATGCGCACGACGATGGATTTGTCCGCGCGCAGGTTCGTCACGCGGGCAAAACTGGGAAGGGGCAGGGTCGGGTGGGCCGCGGTCATGCGGTACATATCGTGGATCTCGCCGTTGGCCGTGCGTCGGCCATGAAAATCCGTGCCGTACCAGGTCGACGAGCCGCGCTCGGCGTAGTTGGCCGCGCTGGGCAACACGCGGAACTCCCGGCCGTTCCGGGTATAGGGGGACTCGTTGCCACGGGCGCTCAGAGGTTCGGACTTCGGTTCGGCATCGGGGATGGTTGCCGGATCGACGGGCAGGCGCGGGATGGGTGGAGCCGAGAAATCCGGGCGCACCACTTCCTGGCAGCCGCCCAGGGTGACCGCGCCCAGCAGGGCGAGAGCGGTGACGGAAATTGGTGGGTGCATGCTTGGCTTCATCCCTTCTCTCCGCTCTTGCTGCCTGATTCGTCGCGGGCTTCCTTGGCCAGTTCGGCCTGGTAACGCCGGGAGATCTCCTCGCCCAGCTGATAGACCGCCATGGCGTACTTGTGACTGCGGTTGTAGCGCGTGATCACGTAGAAATTGTGCAGCGTGATCCAGAACTCGTCGTGGTTCTCATCCTTCTCGTAGGCCACCAGTTCCGCGCGCAGATTCCCCGGCAGGGCCCCGGTGCCCGCCGCGCCCAGGTCACGCCAATGCTTGAGGGTGCGTTTCGGTTTGGCGGCTTTGCGCACAGCCTTGGATTCGGCCTCCGGGGGGATGCTCACCGGCAAGGCCACGGCCTGGCCTGCTTTCCAGCCGTGGCGACTGAAGTAATTGGCCACGCTGTAGATGATGTCGGCCTTGCTGTGCCAGAGATCGCGTGTCCCGTCACCGTCGCCATCGACGGCGTAGGCCCGGTAGCTGCTGGGGATGAACTGCCCCCAGCCCATGGCGCCCGCATAGGAACCGACGGCCTTGCGCCAGTCGAGTTGCGGTTCCTCGGACAGCAGGAGCAGGAACTGCTCCAACTCCTTGCGGAAAAACTCGCCGCGTCGGGGGTAGTCGAAGCCGAGGGTGGCGAGGGCGTCGATCACCCGGTGTTTACCCACGTTGCCGCCGTACAGGGTCTCCACGCCGATGATCGCGACGATGACCTTCGGGTCGACCCCGAAACGTGCCGATGCCTCCTCAAGAAGACGGGCGTTCTCCCGCCAGAAGGCGACGCCGGCCTTGATCCGACGTTCGATCAGGAAAATCTTCCGGTAGGCGTGCCAGGGCTTGCCTTCGGCGGGCTTGCTCATGAGGGCGAGAATGTCGTCACGGCGCTCGGCCTGGGCGAGCACGGCCTCGACCAGCTTCGGGTCCAGTTTGTTCTTCGTGGTGACCGCGTCGAAGAATCCGCGCGCTTCGGGGTGCGTGCTGTAGTCGGCCTGGGCGCCCAGGGGCACGAGCGCCGCGGCGAGGCCGATGGGCAACAGCTTGGAAACAAACCAATTTCGGGCGTAAGCGTTCAGTCGGAAGACCGGCATGGGATGGCCTGATTGCGTTGTATGAGAGGGACGTCGCGAGCGGCGTCGGGTGGCCCGCCGACAGAAAAGCGGACAGGCGGGGAGTGGCGGTTGATACGACGATGTAGGAACGGCAAATCAGTGCTCAACGCGCGAGCAGACGTCGGTGCGTCTGGACGGACATGAGGATACCGAAGCCTGCCATGAGGGTCACCATGGAGGTGCCACCGTAGGAGATCAGCGGGAGTGGGACGCCCACCACGGGCAGGATGCCGGTGACCATGCCCACGTTGACGAAGACGTAGATCAGGAAGGTCAGGCTCAGACTGCCCGCCAGCAGGCGGCTATAGGTGTCCTGGGCGTTGACGGCGATGTACAGCCCGCGCAATACCAGGAACAGGTAGAGCGAGAGCAGCAACATGCCGCCAAGCAGGCCGAACTCCTCGCCGAAGACCGCGAAGATGAAGTCAGTGGAGCGTTCCGGGAGGAAGTCCAATTGCGACTGGGTGCCGTTGGTCCAGCCTTTTCCATAGCTGCCGCCCGAGCCCACGGCGATGGTGGACTGGATGATGTGGTAGCCCGAGCCCAGTGGGTCGGACTCCGGATTGAGGAAGGTCAGCACCCGTTGGCGCTGGTAGGGCTTCATGCCGAACTCCCAGAGCGCCCAGGCGGCGGGCACGGCCAGGATGGAGGCGCTGATCAGCAGCCGGGCGCTCAGGCCCGCGAGGAAGAGCACGAAGAAGCCCGCGCTGGCCACCAGCAGCGAGGTGCCCAGGTCCGGTTGCTTGGCGATCAGCAGCACCGGAATCACCATGAGGATGGTCGCGCCCAACAGGCGCAGCGGATGGGGCGGTATGGCGCGTCGGGTGATGAACCAGGCGATCATCATGGGCACGGCGAGCTTGGTGATCTCCGACGGCTGAAAGCGCACGAAGCCCAGGTTGAGCCAGCGTTGGGCGCCTTTGCCGACGTCACCGAGCACCAGCACGGCCGTGAGCAGCGCCACACCCGCCAGGAACAGCCAGGGACTCCAGCGTTCGTAGCTTTCCGGGCGTATCTGCGCGAGCGCGATCATGACGCCGAAGCCCAGCCCGACGCGGACGAGCTGGCGCTTCATGATCTCGATGTCCGATCCCCCCGCGCTGTACAGAATCGCCAGCCCGAGCAGGCTGATCAGCAACAGCCCCATGAGCAGCGGTCCATCGATGTGGATACGCATGAGCGCGCCGCGCTCGCGCCGCTCCGCCGAGGATTCGCCCGGCAACATGGTGGTATGTCTCATGTGCGCGGTCCCCGATCCAAACCGGGGCTCTGGCTCAAACCCGGACTTCGGGCCAAACCGGGGCTTCGGGCCGAGGCGGGCGTGGTGCCTGCCTGCAGGGCCTTGCCGAGGCCGAAGTACTGGTCCAGCACCTTGCGCGCCACCGGAGCCGCCGTGCTGCCGCCGTGGCCGCCGTTTTCAACCACCACCGCGATGGCGATCTCCGGGGCCTCAGCCGGCGCGAAGGCCACGAACAGGGCGTGGTCGCGCAGGTGTTTGGCGACTTCGTCTTCCTTGTATTCGTCATCCTGGGCGACGGTGAAGACCTGGGCGGTTCCCGTCTTACCCGCCACGTGAATCTCCCCCAGGCCGCGGCTGATCCGACGCGCCGTGCCGCGAGGACTGTGCACCACGTTGATCATGCTCTGGATGACATTGCCCCAATTGTCCCGCGCGGTGATGGGCATGGGCTCCTGGCTGCGCGGGGGTTGTTCGGCCTGGGTGTCGGTGGCGGGGTCCTTCACCGCATGAACGACACGGGGTTTGTAGCCCACGCCCCGGTTGCCGAGGGTGGCGGTTGCGGCCGCCAACTGCAGGGGCGTGGTCAGCGTATAGCCCTGACCGATGCCGGTGATCACCGTTTCGCCCGGGAACCAGACCTGACCCTTGGCGCGGCGTTTCCACTCCGGGGACGGGAACAGACCGCCCACCTCACCGCCGATGTCGATGCCGGTGCGTGCGCCGAAGCTGAACTGGCTCATGAAATCGTGCATGCGCTCGATGCCCATCTTCACGGCCAGGTCGTAGAAGTACACGTCACAGGATTGGACGATGGCCGCATCCATGCTGACCCAGCCGTGACCGGTCTTCTTCCAGTCGCGGTACTTGTGTGACTGGCCGGGGAGCTGGAAGAAGGGGCCGGCAAACATGGTCCGGTCGTAGGTGTTCAGGCCCATCTCCAGGCTGGCCAGGGCGAAGAAGGGTTTCACCGTGGACCCGGGCGGGTACTGGCCGCGCAGGGCGCGGTTGAACAGGGGGCGTTTGCGGTCGTCGGCCAGGGCGCGATAGTCCTTCACCCCGATACCGTTGACGAACAGGTTGGCGTCGTAACCGGGCTTGCTGACCAGGGCGAGGACATCGCCATTGCGCGGGTCGATGGCCACCACGGAGCCGTTGAAATCGCCCAGTGCCTCGTCGGCGACCCGCTGCAGTTGACTGTCGACGCTAAGGTACAGGTTCTGACCGGGCTGTGACGGGATGTCCTCGATCACGCGGACCACGCGGCCGGCGGCGTTGATCTCCACCCGGCGCAGGCCGACGAATCCATGCAAGGTGTCTTCGTAGGCCGATTCCACGCCGACCTTGCCGATATGGTTGGTGCCGGCGTAGTTCGCCGGATCCTCCAGTTTCTTCAGTTCGTCCTCGTCGATCCGCCCCACGTAGCCCACCACATGGGCCATCTCCTGCCCGGCCGGGTAGTGCCGGGTCAGGCGCGTGGCGATCTCCACCCCGCGCAGACGGTGTCGGTTGACCGCGATGCGCGCGACTTCCTCGTCGGTCAGCTGAGTGCGCAGGGGAATGCCCTCGAAAGCGGGCTTGCGGCGGCGCAGCCGGTGAAAACGCTTGAGGTCGCGATCGTCCACCTGGATCAGCTTGCCGAGCTCTTCGAGGGCGAGGTCGAGATCCGGGGTCTGTTCAGGGGTGATCTCCAAGGTGTACGACGGGCGGTTCTCCGCCAGCAGAACGCCATTGCGGTCGTAGATCAGCCCGCGGATCGGCGGCACGGCGATGATCTTCAGCCGGTTCTCGTCCGATCGCGTGGCGTAGACCTCGTGGTTGAGGACCTGCAGATAGACCAGGCGCGCGGCCAGGGCGGACATGAGCAGAAAGCTGAACAACACCGCCGCGAGCGTGCGTCCGCGAAAGATCTGGATTTCCTTGACGTGGGTGTCGAGGTTGTAGGAGGCCATCTCTGGGTGTCAGTGCCGCGGTGAAACAGGGGCGCTCAGCTGACCTTGTAACGGCGGCGCAGGTCGCGCAGCAGCACGAACACCCACGGCCACAACAAGGTGCCCGACGCCACCGGGGCCCAGTACATCAGGGTCCCCGGTGGATGTCCGGCGATGCCCCTGATCCAGAGGGTCAGGGTCTGGTAGATGGCCAGCAACACCATGACCACCACGGCTTGCTGCCAGAGCGGGAAGACCCGGATGCGGCGGTACATGCTGCCCATGAGATAAGCCACGACGGCCAAAGCGATGGCGTACTGGCCGAGCAGGGTGCCGTGCAGCACGTCCATCAACAGTCCCAGGGTCCAGGCGACCCCGACCCCCACGCGTTGGGGCACGGCCATGGCCCAATACAACACCACCAGGACCGTCCACTCGGGGCGCCACAAGCGGGCCCACTCGGGCATTGGAACCACCGAAAGCACCATGGCGATGAGTATCGTCACCACGATGACACCGCCGCCATTGGCCTTTTGCTCGCCGGAGCTCCGCATCATTCGCGCTCACCCCGGATGGTGACGGGCGCGGCGTCGCCCGAAGGCTCCGATGCGCCGGCGCTCGGCGAGGTGGACGGGGGGGTGTTGTCCGCTTC
>JBMYTY010000013.1:0-12500 GCA_049604855.1 Gammaproteobacteria bacterium
CGAGATCTCCAGGTTCGCGGGCAAGCCCGCTCCTACGTGGAAGCCGAAGCCCGGGCCGTTTGGTCCGGGCTTTTTCGTTCTTGGGTGGGGTGATTCCGGGCTTGGATATGGGGTGTCGTCGCGAAGGGCTTGCATCCGAAGCCATTCATCTGGAATCTGCGGACGATTCGCCTACCCGGGACCTCAGGGACTGACCATATGGCCATGATGACCGCGACCGAGATTCGGACACTCGCTGAGCGTCTGATTGATCCTGCTGCCACGCCGGGTGAAATGCTGGATGCGGCGCAGCGGCTGTTCGACGGCTTGAGCGATGTCATCGGCTTCGATGACGATTCCCCGCGTGAACAGGACGTCGCTGATACATGGGTTGGGGGAGGGCGCGCCATTTCCCTGCGGGAGGCAGCCCGTTGCCTGCGGGAGTACTTGCGCTCCCATGCCTATATGCGTGGCGTCCAGGCCGCCATCGCGGCCATGCGCGAGCGCTTCCCCGGTGAGACCGTCGAAGTGCTCTACGCCGGTTGTGGTCCATTTGCTCCCCTGGTCCTGCCACTGGCTCATCGTTGGCCGACGGGGGCCGTCCGTTACACCCTGCTGGACATTCACCAGGCCTCCCTGGATGCGGCCCAACAGGTTGCCCGATGGCTCGGGGTTGATGACCGGGTGCGTGGATTTTTGTGCGTTGACGCCATAGAGCATCGGATCGACCCCGCGGCGCGGCCCCATGTGCTGGTGACCGAGACCATGTTGCAGGGCCTGCGGGATGAGACCCAGGTGGCACTGTGCGCGAACCTGGTCCCCCAGATCCGTCCGGGCGGGGTGCTCGTGCCCCGACGGATCGATTTGCTGGCAACGCTCATGAACCATGGACGTGAGATCAATCCTTCGGCGAGAAAGCCGCCCCCGAAGCGCGTGGAACTGGGGCCGGTGATGAGCCTGACCCACGGGAACGCGGCCCAGCGTGGTGAGTGCTTTGAGATCGACTGGCCCGAGCGATTTCCGGCCGACACCACGCCCATGCTGCGTACACGCATCGAGGTCTTTGACGATATTGTTCTGGGCGACAACGATTGCAGCCTTAACCTGCCCATGACCCTGCCCCTGCCACCGGGGGATTCGGAAGGGGACGGTGAGCGGATACGGTTTCACTACGAGATGAAGCCCAAGCCGGGCCTGGTGGCACAGTGGCGCGGTGGACGGCGGCCGGTCACCCGACCAACGGGGTCAAAGATGAACATCAAACCGAAGGACGTCGAGCAGGGTGTAGCGAGTCTGCGCCTGCCTCCGCGGTTCGATCCTGAGCCGCTGATGGATGCGCTCGAGCGGCTTTCCGGGGCGGATTGGCAAGCGCACCCGAACGACCAGGACTACAACGGTGTTTGGCGTGTGCTGTCCTTGCGCTCGCCCAGTGGCCAGGAAGGTGAGGTGCTTGCCGCCACTGAAGACCCGGATGGGTACCGGGACACGCCCGCCTTGCTAAGGGCACCCGCGCTGGCGTCCGTGTTATCGCGCCTTCCGGGCCGGGTCACTTCGGCACGCCTGATGGGGCTGGCCGCGGGCGCCCATATTCGTGAGCACAGCGACCGGGGGACCTCGATCTGGGATGGGCTGGTGCGTTTGCATGTGCCGATCCGCACCCATGACGGTATCGATTTCCGGGTAGCGGGCGAGCGCGTCGTCATGAAGGCCGGGGAGTGCTGGTACATCAATGCCAGTTTCCCCCATTCGGTCCGAAATGACGGTCCCGACGAACGCGTGCACCTGGTGGTCGATTGCGTCGTGGATGAAGCAATGATCGCGTTGTTCCTTGGCTTGGGACACCCACCGAGGCCGAAACGGGCCTTCGAAGATCGAAACCTGACGCTCGATAACGTGGCCGAGGTGATCGCTGGCCTGGAGGCACTGCGCACGGAAACGGCCGTGGCGATGGCCGCGGACCTCAGACGCCAGGCCCGGGCAGCGGGCCTGGGACTGGATTAGAGTCCGGTGCGCGCGGATCAATCGCCTCGGGTGTCATTGCCTCGGGCACCGCTGTTCGGGGTCGCTAACCCGTCCGCTTTGGCCCATCCCGGGCCGATGCTTGTTCTTTCCTGAATTCGTCGCCAATTCCCACACTCATCACCAACTCATCACCCATGCACATCGCCAATCCCAAGCTTTCCGGCGGCCTGTCGATCCGGCCCTCCAACCCCGGTGACACTCCCTTCCTTGAGACGCTTTATCACTCCACGCGGGACGATCTGCGCCTGGCGGATGCGGACGATGACTACATCGAGGAGATCATCGCCATGCAGTTTCGCGCGCAATCCAGCGGCTATGGCGAGCAGTTTCCAAACGCGATGTATTTTGTCGTGGAGCACTTGGGCGAACGGATCGGCAAGCTGACTCTGGATTTCGGTACCGTCGAGGTCCGTGTGGTGGACCTCGCACTGGTGCGCGAGGCACGCGGGAAGGGGATCGGCGCGCAGGTCATACAGGCGGTGCAGCAGACGGCGCAACAGATCATGGCTCCGGTGACCTTGTCGGTGGCGGTCAACAATGTTCAGGCTCAGCAGCTTTACCAACGCATGGGTTTCCAGCTTCAGGAATCGACGCCCGTCACCCACCACCTGGTCTGGTTTCCCTCCAGGCCGACGGTCTGACATGAGGCCGAAAGCCACATCCCAGCGCCAGGTGCCAAGGCCGTGAAAACCCGTGCTGGCCTGCCGCCATGGGTTGGCCTATTCTGATCCGACATCATGTGGTCAGCGTGTCGGAACATTGGAATGTTCTTATATTTCGGGGTTTTACACGCGCTTTATGAATCACTCCACCGCCGGGTCGTCGCTCCAGGGATGCCACCTCCTAAGATGAGCTGTCGACAAGGATGAATGCATGACGAGCCCACTGCCGGATTACGCCGCGCTCAGTGCCCTGCTGCACCACGAATTCACCGTGCGCCTGCCTGAGTCCCCTGATACCGAGCTTCCGACATTGACGATGACGGAATGCACGCGCACCACGCGTCCTCCGACGGATGCCATCTCGATAATCTTCCAGGGAGCCCGGGTTCTCTTGCTCCCTCAAGCCAGCTATGAGCTCAGCCACCCCGATCTTGGCAGTTTCCTGGTCCTGATCGTGCCCGTCGGCGAGGGGGAAACGCATTTCGAGTATCAGTGCATCATCAACCGGCTCGTCGAAGGCGACTGATCACCCCGGTGTCACAAGCAACAGCTTCGTAGGAAGCGGGGTCCATCGGAAGGTCTCCCGGTTTTTTTAACCAAGGAACATCCAACGCAGAGGAGATGATCATGCAAGCCTACATAGGGCAGATCACAATGGCGGGGTTTAACTTTCCGCCGCGTGACTGGAGCTTTTGCGACGGGGCGATTCTGCCCATCGCGCAGAATCAGGCGCTGTTTTCATTGTTGGGGACGCAGTTCGGGGGGGATGGTCGCACGACCCTCGGGCTGCCCGATCTTCGCGGCCGGGCCCCCGTCCACCCCGGCGGCGGGCTCTTTCAAGGCGGACGGGGCGGCTATGAATCGGTCCATTTGACCACCCAGGACATGGCGGCCCACCGGCATTTGATCGCCGCCACGAGCGATACCGCCGATCGTGGGGTCCAGACGGGAGCGGAGACTTTGGCGACGGGAAGCGCCCCTGGAGGGGCGGCCGCGGGCACCCCATATTCCAGCAGCACTTCGAGTCAGGTCCCTATGGCCGCGGGCCTGCTCGACATCGTAGGGGGGAATTCGGGTGTGGTTGAGGCGCATCCCAATGTCCAGCCGTCTCAATGTATCAACTTCATCGTGGCCCTTGAGGGTCTATACCCATCCCGTAACTGATCCAGACAGGAGTACAGACAATGGCGGAGTGTTTCATCGGAGAGGTTCGGATGTTCGGGGGGGCTTTCACCCCCGTTCACTGGGCCCAATGTTTCGGGCAACTGCTGCCCATTTCACAAAACCAAGCCCTCTTTTCCCTGCTCGGGGCGTCTTTTGGTGGCGACGGTCGATCATCATTCGGCTTGCCCGACATGCGCGGCCGCATTCCGGTCGGTGCCGGTGACGGACCGGGCTTGACGCCGAGGGGACTGGGCCAACGTTTCGGCACGGAAACGGTGACGTTGGATTTCGGGCAGATGCCGCCCCATGCCCATCGGATGATGGGTACGACGGCATCGGCATTGGAAACCAGCCCCACCGGCAACATGCTGGGCACCGTGGATGCAGGCGACACCTTGTACGAGCCCCAGGCCGAACTGGACAAACTCGTCGCGGCGCCCGCTGGCACCATCGAATCGACGGGTGATGGTCAGGCGCACCAGAACATGATGCCTTCGCTGGGCGTGACCTTCATCGTTGCCCTTCAGGGCATTTATCCCCAGCGCAACTGAGGAGGATCTGAGCATGTCTGAACCTTTCATCGGCGAAATCGCCATCAAGCCCTACACCTTTGCGCCCCGCGGTTGGACGTGGTGCGAGGGTCAACAGCTTTCTATCGCGCAGAACACCTCGTTGTTCGCCGTTATCGGCACCATCTACGGCGGTGACGGGCGGGTCAGTTTCGCGGTTCCGCACCTGCAGGGCAGATCGCCCATGGGTGTGGGCACGGGGCCTGGATTGTCCTCGCGAAACAACGGTGACCTTGTCGGCAACGACTTGGTGTCCTTGGTCTCGTCGGAGTTGCCTCCGCACACCCACACCGTTTCCATGGAGAAAGATGCGGCGGATAACAATTCGCCCAATACGGCCGCTTTGGCATTCCTGAATCAGGGGGGAGCGAAGTTCATCTTCAAGAACAACGCGACCAATCTTGACACCAATCTCGCCGCCGACGCGATCGGAACCACCGGCGATAGTGTCGGACATGAAAACCGCCAGCCCTACCTGGGTATCCGGTTCTGCATGGCACTGGACGGCGTGTTCCCGTCACGCAACTGACGTACCGGGTCTGATCGAGGACCCGCCTACCAGGAAAGCCGCGCACCGTACCGGTGCGCGGTTTTTTTTCGTTCCGTACCAATCATGGGCTGTATCCACCGCCGCGGCTCCAGCGTTGAACAGCCGCCGTGGCGCGTTTGGGCCAATCGCGATTACACCCGGTTGTCCGGTCCATTCTCCGCCCCAGGGCTATCGGCGAGCCCAAGGTCAGCCAGCGTGAATGGGTAAAACCGCTGCCTGCCGAACAGTCGTAAGCCGACGGCCTCGGTGTCCACCAGGTCACCAATGGCGTGATGGCAGGCACGGCAGATATCCGGATAACCCGCCGGGTCGGGCATGCGCCCGAGCGTCATAGGCAGTGTGTGCATGGGCTCGCTGGCGATTCGCTGCAGAATCGGATCGTTGCGGGCAGTCCGCAGCAGCTCGGCCAGGGATACGTCCCGTCGCCTCGTGATCACCAATCCCTCGTTATCAGCGTTCATGCCGCAGCAAGGGCGCACCGCACCGTCGAAATCAACAACCAGGCGGTCGATGGAGTGACAGGGCCCGAACTCAGTCCTTCGCCGCTGGCCAAGCTCCGCCTGCCCCTCGGCACGCCCGGCCATGTTGACCCGTCGTGGCTCGATCTCAGCGTGTTCCGGGGACAAACCGGCGAAGTGATCGCGCAGGAAGGCGCTTGCGTGCGTCCGGGTCGGATCATCGAACTCGGCCTGAATAAGAAGGGGGCGTCGGTAGCGCTCCGAGTAGACCTCCGCCAGGGTTGCGCAGCGGGTCGGATCGATGAATTCGCCATGATATTGCCCGCTACTGACGATCAGGCAATCCCTTCCGAGGCCCGGGTCGAAACCGGCCTGTTCAAGGAGTACCAATACCTTGAGCGCGGCCTGTTCGGACTGGGCCCAGAAGGCATTGGTCGGGATCGATACCTTGCCCACGCCATGTGCCCTGGCAGCCCGGATACAGCTGATCAGCGTCTCGTGGTAAAGAAACGGCTCGCCCCCCGTCAGGCTCAGCTTGTCCAGTCCCGCACCGGGCATCTGGGCAATCAGAGCGTGCATATACGCGTCGTCAAGACGGCGGGCCTTACGGTGGGGTCCGGATTCGTTGTAGCAATGGGCGCAGGCGATATTGCAGTGTCGGGTGAAACGGAAGGTCAGGCGGTCGATGGGGAGCGGGCCGTTGACCAGGCGGCGTCGTGCCCGGTCGGCGACCGCCTCGGGTTCTGGAAACCCCAGCACATTGGTGAGGTGGCTGATGTTCCAGTCCAACAGTGTCCGGCGAACGGGATCGCGCAGACGCAGCAGGCTGTCCACGCGCTCATGGTGAGTGAGCCCGGTGAGGTCCGTGGTGGCGAAGTGGTCGCGATAGAGTTGCTGAACGGTGGCGTCGATCCGCTCGATCATGAAACTCAGCAAACCCTCGCGAAGGGCGAGTGCGTCCGTGTCAGACAGATGATGTTTCCTGATGACGGACATGATCGCGTCCCCGGGATCATGCGCCCAGTCCAGGGCGAGCACCGTCAGCAAGAGTTCGCCAGGGACCAGTCCGGATTCGCTCAGGCAGCGGTGGAGCAGCGGGGCGTCTTCCAGTCGCGGGCGGGGGCCGGGTGCGGATTGGCCGGATGCCGCCGCGAGGGTCGGCGATGGCCCCGTCGGGCCCGCCGTCGCCCTCTCTGCTCCTGGGGTGTGTGGCTTGTGTGGATTGTGCTCCAAGTGCGAAAGCTCTGGCTTTGTCCGGACGGCCCCATCATGGATCAAAATGGGTTTGGAATTTCGATTGTCGGTGCGGGGCCGGATGGAGCAGCCGCGCGCGTTAGGGAGGCGCGCGCGTATCCGGGGGCGGGGGCTTCCGCTTGGCCGGGGGTGACCCGGCATGGAGCCCACATCGCGTCCTCGGTACCATCCGGGCTGCAACCTGTATCCGCACTGACCGTCCATGTCCGACCCGTACAACGATTACCATGCCCGCGCTCAGTCGGGAATGCTCGAGAGGTTTGGCCGTTTGATCGAGCAACGGCTGGCGGACCGGCCTGATGACGCGGCGTTGCGACGACGCCTCGCGGAAAATCTGCGTGCCCGAGGGGAACTGGACCAGGCGAGGTCTCATTTTCAGGAGTTGGTGCGGACGAATCCCGACGACGCGCACCTTCGCGACCTGTCGAGGATTCTGAGCGGCGATGTTCCCGAAGGCGCAAATCCGGACCTGGATGATCCATCCCGGCCCACCCCGTTCGTGATCATGGATGGCCTGCTTGATGACGATGAGCTCGCGGCTTTGCGTCTTCTGGTTCACGAATCAAACGATGAATTCCGACCCTCGTCGGTGGGCTACGGCGACAATAAAGTCCGCCTTGATCCCGACACACGCAATAATCTGCAGTTGAAGACGTCATGGCCGGACCGGGTCCTTGTTCCCAGGGTCAAGGCCTTGCTACCCCGGGTCCTGCCGAGGCTCTGTGTGCGCGACTTCCCCTTGGGCCGTATCGAGTCGTCCATTACCTGGCACGGGGATGGATGTTTTTTCCGACCCCATTTTGATCGCAATTCCCAGAACGGACGGCGCGTGAGTTTCCTGCTCTATTTCGACGGCGAGCACCATGATTACCACGGGGGTGATCTGGTGCTGTATGACCATCAGCCCGAGGATGGACTGGAATCCGGGACGCATTTGCTGGCGCACACGCGGATTATCCCGCGGCCGAACCGTCTGGTCCTGTTTCCCAGCCACCGGCTGCATGAGGTGACGCGGGTTCACCGACCCGATCCGCTGCCTGGCGGTGGGCGCTACGCCATCCTGGGTTTCATTCGTGAGGCGGGCAACGAGCAGGATCACCCCAGCGATGAAACAGGTCACTGAGCCAAGGCGGATGAGGCGAGGCGCTTGGTCCGTACTTGCCCGGAAGTGGGCGACCTGGCGAGGCCTCGGCGCGCGCCAACGTCACGAGGTGCTCCATGCCTGGCTGCGCTTGGGCGTTGTGGATTTGTTGTTGCTGGTGATGCCGTTTCGGCGTTTGGCGCCCCAGCTCGGAGAATCCGTATCACCGTCGGTGGATAGTCCACCGCTGGCGTTGGGTGATGTGCTTCGCGCTCGGCGGATTGCCGCCAATGTGCGCCGTGCCGCGCGATACAGCCCGTGGCCCGCCAAGTGTCTCGCGCAAGCGCTGGTCACGCGCCGCTTCCTGCACGCGAACGGGATTGCCTGTGTTGTTCGTCTTGGTTTGAGCAAGGAACCCTCCGCTCCTTCGGGATCAGCCGGCATGAAGGCCCACGCCTGGGTCGAATGCGCCGATGCGGTGATTATCGGGGGGCGGGGGAGTCGGGATACGTTTACCCGTGTTGCCAGTTTTCTTACTCCTGGCCGACGTGGACATGACGTTGAATCGCAGCGATGACGGGGGGGCTATCCCCGTAACCAAAAGATCAGTCGAGCACCAGGATCCAACATGAAACGCACAGTCCGAGACCATGGGTGTTCCTTCTCCACACTGGGTGACCTCCTTGCACCGATAAGCACAGGCGGGTTTTTCGCGGATCACTGGGATCGGGAAGCCTTGTTCATCGACAATGACTCGCGTGCATTCGAGCCCCTGTGCAGCCTGGATGCGTTTCGTGAGGTCATCCACGAGATAAAGCTGGGTGAGCCCGAGTTCCGGTATATCAACCCGAGCATGGGGAGCGAGCCCGAGTGTCTGGATTATTTTCTGCGTGTGAAGGCGAGATGGACTCAGCCGCCGTCCCTTGAGGACCTGGCGGATACTCTCGCCGCGGGGGTACTCAACGTCACGCGCATCGAACAACGGCTACCCGGTCTCAAGCAATTCTGTCGGCGTTTGTTTCCCGATTTGAATGCCAGCATGTTGATCAATGCCTTCTGCACGGCGCGCGCGGGAGCGAGCGCGTTTGGTGCCCATTTCGATTCGGCGGATGTGTTGGTCGTGCAGATGGAGGGTGAGCGCGAGTGGCGATTCTGGGAGAGGGAGCGGGTCATCAATGCCAGTAATTACCAGGTCAATCATCCCAAGTCTCCGCCCGGACAACCCGCGGACCACACGGTGTTGATGCGCCCCGGTGATGTGCTCTACCTGCCCCGAGGGAGCTGGCATGACCCGGTGGCGGTCAACGACGATCTCGCCCTACACCTGACGGTGACCATACTCCCCTTGCGCCCCGCGGATATTTTGGACTGGTTGCGCGGGCGGGTGACCCACGAGAGTGCGTTTTACGCCAGTCTGCCGAGTTCGCCCCATGCGGTGGGCTCCCCGTTGGAGGACGAAGGCCTGACCCGGTTGATCAACCATCTCCACGACCTGATCTCGGATAAACAGATGCTTCGCAAGGCCTATCAGGAAATGCTGGTCAAGGCGATGGGGAATCTGCGTTGAGGCGCCGCGACCGGGCCGGGCACCTGGGATAACCGCACGGAAAAACGCCGCCTAGCGTTTGGGCGCTACCAGACCATGCTCCAGCATCTGTTGCATGAACGCGCGCACATCGGCACTGCACACGGCTTCGTCCACCTCGTATTCGGCGCACACGCGCTTCACGATATCGGCGCAGGTGAGCGGTTCATCGAGCCACTCCCATACGCGGCTCGCGACATCGGCGAGACCGTAATAGTCTCCACGTTCGATGCTCATCATGACGGTGTCGCCGTCCATGTCGGTGGCGATCATGTCGGGGTTGCGGATGTAGAGGCTGTCGGTATCGAAAGAAGCCATCGTGGTGCCTGAGGGGGGGGGGTACAGCGGCCGTAAAATACCATGAACCCGGAGTGAGTCCGCTCGCCAGTATTCGGTGGGTGGGTCCGCCCGTAACAGCCTCCACCATTTCGATACGCTTATCGCGTTATCGGTTACTGTTTTGATTACCCCGACGATGCCGCGCCCGTGCGCGGGATACACTTGTCGACCGTGTCATAGCCCAGACCAAACGCTCGCGACCCAATGACACCGAGGTTTCATTCGGTCGGTTCGCCAATACACCCCTCCCATGAATCCGGATTCCGATCTCAGAGACATCGAGAACGTTTATCGTGATCCGGCGCTGGAACGGTACATCGACCCCGCGCATCTGACCCGTGAAGCGCTGGCTGCATACCGCGCGCGCTTGGATGAAAGTGAGTCCGGGCCATTGGTATTGGACGATTTTCTGAAGCCTGACGTATTCGGACGGATCGCCGCCGCCTTCGAGGAAGATCTTCTTCCGGAGCGTGTATTCGCGCTCATTGAGGTGGGCAAGGTCAGCGAAAAGCGTTGGGATGCCGCCTCACCGTCCGAACGGTTCTACAGCGATCTCGATTTGAGCAAGCCCCGTCCGGGGCACGAGATGGCGCCGGGTTTTTTGCGCCATCTGCTGTTGATCAATGCTTTGGGAGTGAGCGGTTTTCTGAATTGGTTCTCGTATCTGTCTGGTTGTCACCTGCGTTCCGTGGAAGCCGTCGCCCGCGCCGCCGATCCGCTACGAGGCGACTCGGTCGCGTGGCATACCGACGCGTCGAATCAGAGAGCGCTTTGCGTGGTCGTTTACATGCATCGTGTTTGGGACACCGGGCGAGGGGGGCGCTTTTTCTACAAGAACCGCGCCGGAAAGCTGCACCATAGCGATCCGCTACCGAACAGGGCGCTTGTGTTCCGCGCCCGCACGGCCTTTCAGCACCGAGTTGAACCCATGGACCCTGCCGCGGGTGACGCCTTGCGATACAACTACACCTGGTGGTTCCGCACCGAACCCGCTGAAAGCGGGGCAGGGACGACTCGCCCTGGCTTCAGTGGCGAGCAAACGGGACGTGCCACGAATACTGCTGACCGTGTCTGATCAGACTAACGAAATCCGGGTTGACCTATGCGGCCAGTTACACAACCTGGATGAGCTGAAACGCCATCTGAATCCGGTCCCTACGATACCGGATGAGCTCGAGTCGACGTGCGTTCTGCGTGCGGGCTGGCTGCGCTGGGGTGAGGCGCTGGCGGGGCATCTGGTGGGTGACTTCGCTTTGGCAATCGAAGATCCCGCGCGTCGCGTTACCTACCTCGCCCGCAACGCCCTGGGGGTGAAACCGCTCTACTACCGGCTCGATTGTGAACCCACGTCCGACCGGTCTGGGCTGTGCTATGGATTCAGCATTCCCGAGCTTCAGCAACGTTGTCCGAAGCCCGCCACCAAGGACCGGGATTGGGCCGCCGCGTATTTGCTTTCGCTGACCTCCAGCCCGACGGAGACCGCGTTTGTCGAGATCAAGAAACTCGCCCCGGGACACTGGCTACGCCGTGACGCACAGGGGCGGGTGACAGTCCGGCGTTTTCACGAGTGGCGCGATGACCCGCCGCCCGCGACTCGGCGTGATCCGCGCTGGGTGGAGGCCTATCGGGAGCAGCTGCGGGAAGCCGTACGCTGCCGCATGGATGCGGATGCGCCCATGGGGGCGGAGAGCAGCGGTGGCCTGGATTCCTCATCCATCGTCGCTTTCCTGGCCGATCTGCTCGGCGAGCCCGCTGAACGCCTGGTGACCCTGGGCTTCGCGACCCGTGATCGGGAGCCGGGTTTCATACTGAAAACCAGTCAGGCGCGAGGTATTCGTCACAACCACCTGATCACGGACCAGTACGAATTCGCGTTCGACCTTGAGCGTATCCACGAGTCAGTGCGTGTATTGGGCTATCCCGAGGAGCACCCGCTCGTCAGCGCCCATCTCCCGCTGTACCGGGAGTGCGCGCTGCGCGGGATCAATGTTCTGTTTTCCGGGGCGGGTGGCGACGAGTTCGTGACGAACCAGGCTGTCAATGTCCGTTGGGAATTGCGCGATCGGCACCTTTACCCGGCCCTCTGGAACGTTCTTCCCGGCAACCCGTTGACGCGCGCGGTGCGTATGGTGAAGACCCTGACCGTGGGACAAGGCATGGATCAGGCGGCGGCGCGCGCCAATGCGGAAAGGGAGTTCGCCGAACATATTCTGCGTCCCGAAGTGGTCTTGAGACTGGGCCTACGCGAAAAGCACATCGAGTACGACGCCACGCGGCCCGGATACAACAGCAACAATGCTCTGCTGCTTGATTATCACCTGACACGTTTCAATCTGTTGCGGCGACTGGAAGGCTGTTCCGTGATGGCCAAGGCGCAGGGCGTGGACTACCGCTGGCCGCTTCTGGACGCCCGCCTGATCCAGCAGTACCTGTCGACCCCGTCTATCGAGAAGGTCGGACCGAAAGGCGTCGGACGCTATCTTCACCGTCGGGCGGTCTCAGGCTTGGTGCCAGCAGCCGTGGCCTGGAATTCGAGCAAGGCTATGGGAACACGATCCGAATTCCATGCCTTTTCCTCGGCCTATTTCGCCGAGGTTTGTGAGGTGCTGAAGGAGACGATCGAAGGTTTGAACCCGGACATCGCCGAGTTGCTCGACCGGGAAAGACTCAATGAAACCATTCGGCGCATTCGCGGCGGGGGGAGGTTGGACCCCCGCTTGGCGGCGGCCCTCAAGCGCCAGACCGATGCCTTGTTGGCTCTGAACTACTGGTATGCGCGTCCTTAGGGAAGCTCTGAACGAATCGTGACACGGCGCCTTGGCCCGTCTAATCGCCCA
>JBMYTY010000014.1:0-12258 GCA_049604855.1 Gammaproteobacteria bacterium
AGCTGCCGACCGGCAAGCTCGGGGCGGCTCGGATCCATTCGCTGTGCCGCGGCGAGGATTGCAGCGGCGGCTTTGATGTCCCCCGCCGCGAGGTGCGTGTCGCTGCCCCGGTCCAGGCGGGTGCCCTCGGCGGTCAACTCGATCAGGCCCGGAATGTCCTTGCGCAGCAGGTAGAGCCGGTGTTCGGGTAATTGGGACAGGCGCAGGGTTTCCACCAGGGGCGTGGTGGGGAAGCTGATGAAGAAGGTGCCGACTTTCTTACCGCCATGCTCCAGGCTCGACATAATGTCGAAATGCGGGGCGAGGGGGTTCGGGTGAAGGTAGGCGGCCTGGTGCTTCGTACCGATGCTGAAATGCATGATGTCGACGCGACAGGCGTTTCCCACCAGACCTTCAATGTCCTCAATGATCACGTTGCCATCGGCCTCGGCGAGCGCAAAGGCCACCAGTTCGGGGAAGAACCGTTCCACCTTGCTGGCCAGGCGGTCCTCTTCTTCCTGGCTGGGCGGAGTCTTGAGCAGGCGACGCAGAAATGCGGCTTCCTCTTCCGCGAAAATGGTGACCGTCCGTTGCAGCTCGCTGATCCGTACTTCCAACTGTGACGCGGCGTTGTCGACCGAGCGGCTGACCAGTGTGCGCTGCGCCTGTTCAAAGTCGGCGAGGGATTCCAAGGCGCGCCACAGAGCCAGAGAACAGACCACCAGGGTGAGCAGGATCACGAAGGCCTGGTAGATCAGGGCGATACGGCGAGCCCCGCGCAAGGAACCGTACACGTCCAGATCGCGATGCAGGGAGTGGGCGTTGGGGGACGGTGTGGTGGACACGGGCCGGGATCGCGGGCCGGGATACTCGGTATGGGGAAAGCTGTCCATGGCGTGAGACGACCGATTCCTTCGGATGTCCGGGTAAGCCCGGGATGTCCATCGAGATTACCCCATTCCAGCCGGGACCCCAATGGGAATCCGTCGGCGTCCCGGAAGACGGTCGAGCGGGCCCCTGTCAGCGTCGGATCAGCCTCAGCCAGGCCCAGATATTCAGCAAGGCTCCGAGGGCACCGGCCACGTAGGTCAGGGCGGCCGCGGTGAGCAGGCGCCGCGCGGCGGGCAGGTCCTGTTTGTCGATATAGCCCGCTTCCAGGATGGGCATTGCCCGGCGAAAACTGGCATCCCATTCCACGGGCAGTGTGATCATGTGCACGAGAGCGGCGATCCCCAGCGTGGCCAGGCCCAACATGAGGGTGACACCGCTACCCATCGGGGATCGGGTGACCACGGCGATCAGTGGGACCAGCAACATCGCCCCGGCCCCGATACGCTGGATGACGCCCGCCACCTCCGCCATGCGCGTTCGCCAGAGCAGGGGGGTGTAGCCGCTGGCGTGTTGCATGGCATGACCGACCTCGTGGGCGGCGATGACCACCGCGGCCAGGGATTTGCCGTCCATGTGTTGCGGGGAAAGACCGACTTTGCGCGTGCCGGGATCGTAATGATCTCCACGTTCCGTGCTCTCCACCGCTACCTCATTCAAGTCCAGCCGATCCAGCAGGTGCCGCGCGAACTCCCCGCCCGTGCCCGGAAAATCGTCGCGTTCACGGCTGTGCCGCGCAATGGTTCGACGGGTCCAGATCATGGGGCTCATCAACACCACGACGCCCAGCAGGAGAAGGATGAGAAACGGCATCAGTCGGTGCCCGGGGTGATGGGGGCTTCGGTGAGCGCGATCTCGTCAGGACTCAGTTCCCGCCAGTCGCCCGGCTCCATGTCTGCATCGAGGCATAAGGGTCCGATGCGCTCCCGGTGGAGCGCGGTGACATGGTTACCAACGGCGGCGAGCATGCGTTTGACCTGGTGATAGCGGCCCTCGGTGATGGTCAGACGGATGGCCCGGTCGCCCAGTGTCTCCACGCGGGCGGGAGCGGTGGCCTTCTTCTCCCCCCTCAACTCGACGCCCTGCTCCAGGCCGGACCTTGCGCCGTCATCGAGTGGCCGATCGAGATCCACCCGGTAGACCTTGGGCAGCTTGTGTCGTGGTGCCGTGACACGGTGGGACCAGGCGCCATCATCGGTGAGCAGCACCAGGCCCGTCGCATCCACATCCAGGCGGCCCGCGTAGTGTAGTCCCTCGGGATCGATGTCTTCCTCCATGAGTTCCGTCGCCACGGGGTGGACACTGTCCCCGGTGGTGCACTCGTAGCCCGCCGGTTTGAAAAGCATCAGGTAGCGCGGTGGGCTGAGTTCGAGGACCCTGTCGTCGAAGGTCACGGCCTGGCCCGTTTCAAGCAGAATATTGCGCTGTTTGGCGACGACGCCTTCGATACGGATTCGTCCGGAGCGGATGATCTTGTGGGCCTGGGAACGGGTCAGTCCCGTCGTCTCACAGATGAATTTGTCGAGGCGCATGGCTAACCCTTGAAGGCGTCGGAGGAGGCCAACCAATCCCGTTCCTGGCGCGTGCTCTCGCGTCCCAGAGCCTCGTTGCGATGGGGGAAGCGGCCAAATCGGGCGACGATGTCACGGTGGTGCCGGGCCCAGCGCAGGGAATCCCGCATGTCGGCGGCTTCGTACAGGTCCATGGACCGTTCCTGGTCGTGCGGGTTTTCGCTGTGCATGAACGGTAGGTAGAGAAACGCGCGCCGTTCGGGGTGCAGTGCGTGGTCGTCACCGCGCTCGATGGCGATGTCCGCTATCCGGCGCGCGGCCGCCTCCGTGCTGTATGCCCGGGCATGGTCGCGAAACATGTTCAGGGGGAACTGGTCGAGCACGATCACCAGGGCCAACGCTCCGTCGGGGTTGTCACTCCAGTGGTCCAGTTCACCGCGGGCGGCGGCCTGCCAAAGGGCCTGGTAGCGGTCGCGAAGTTCCTGGTCGAAAGCCTCGGTGGAGCGGAACCAGAGGGGCTTTACCCGGTCGCTGAACCAGAAATCGAGGACACGCACCGGGGCTGGCCATGGGGTGGGGGATGGGGCGTTCATGGCGCGGACTGTTCAGTTTTTCGCGCCGGGGCGCAAGACGGCACCCGGAGATGATCAGTATCAGCGGAGCTTTTAAAGCGCGGCGGCAGCACACGGGAGAAGCGGAAAATGGACGCCTTCAACAGGGTCTTTGGGGTTATCCCCCTTGGAAACGTGAGATTCATCACATACTTTTCCTAACATGAAACGACGTATCTCAAGACGCAATGTCAACAAGCCCCGGGTGATCGCCATCTCCCGGACGCGCGAGTCGGACGCGGCTCGTTTCCAGCAGCAGGCGCTGGTCGCTCTGCTGGGCGTGCTGGCCTTGATGGCACTGCTGGCCCTCTGAGTCAGCCGCCGGGGCCGCGCCCCGCGCACGCTGCCGTCGCGGGTCCGCGCGCGGCGGTTATACTTCCCCTTGGATTCCCGCCTCGGATTGCGTTCCCGCTCCGGGGCGTTTGTCATTGTCCGCTCCGGAGGTGGCCCGGCGCCCCGTGTACCCCGTCCGGCGCGGATGGTCCGAGCCGATGACCGCGTTGGACCGTTCCCCGATGCAGCCCCAAAGCAGCCCATAGAGCAGCCCATAGAGCAGCCCGGAAAACCAGGCCAGAAGAACAGCACATGACCAGTAGCGACACCTTGATCATCTTTGACACGACCCTGCGTGATGGAGAGCAAAGCCCTGGCGCCTCCATGACACGGGAGGAGAAGGTGCGCATCGCCAAGGCCCTTGAACGCCTCAAGGTGGACGTCATCGAAGCGGGCTTCCCCATCGCCAGCCCGGGTGATTTCGAATCCGTGCGCGCCGTGGCGCGTGCGGTCAGGGATTCCACGGTATGTGGCCTGGCCCGGGCATTGGACAAGGACATCGATCGTGCCGGGGAGGCGCTTGCGGATGCCGAATCGGCGCGTATCCACACCTTCATCGCCACCTCGCCCATTCACATGGAGCGCAAACTGCGCATGAGCCCGGACGAAGTCGTGGCTCAGGCGGTGCATTCGGTCAAGCGCGCCCGCGGGTTCACGGACAACGTTGAATTCTCCGCCGAGGATGCGGGGCGCTCGGAACTGGATTTTCTGTGTCGGGTTTTCGAGGCGGTCATCGATGCCGGTGCCACCACCATCAATGTGCCCGACACCGTGGGCTACAACGTGCCCCAGCAGTTCGGGGAGACCCTTCGCCAGATCATCGAGCGCGTGCCCAACTCGGACAAGGCGGTGTTCTCCGTCCACTGTCACAACGACCTGGGACTGGCGGTGGCGAACTCCCTGTCGGCGGTCATGAACGGCGCCCGTCAGGTGGAATGCACCATCAATGGCCTGGGTGAGCGGGCGGGAAACGCCTCCCTGGAAGAGGTGGTCATGGCCGTGCGTACCCGCCAGGACGTGTTCAGTTGCGACACCCGCCTCGACACCACCCAGATCGTCACCTGCTCGCGGTTGGTTTCGGGCATCACCGGGTTTCCCGTGCAGCCCAACAAGGCCATCGTCGGCGCCAATGCCTTCGCCCATGAGTCCGGCATCCACCAGGATGGCGTGCTCAAGCATCGCGAAACCTACGAGATCATGCGCGCCGAGGATGTGGGCTGGTCCACCAACAAACTGGTCTTGGGCAAGCATTCCGGTCGCAACGCGTTTAAATCCCGCCTTCAGGATCTCGGCATCAGTTTTGATTCCGACGAGGAGCTGAATGCCGCCTTCTCCCGTTTCAAGAATCTCGCCGACAAGAAGCACGACATTTACGACGAGGACCTGCAGGCTCTGGTGACCGAAGCCCAGCTGGACCTGGCCGAGCGGTTCCGGCTGGTCTATCTCAAGGTGCTGTCCGAGACCGGCGAGGTACCGGAGGCCACGGTCACCCTGAGTGTCGATGGCGACGAATCCCAGGTCTGCGCGGAGGGCTCCGGCCCGGTGGACGCCGCCTTCAAGGCCATCGAATCCATCGTGGATTCGGGAGGCACGCTGCAGCTGTATTCCGTGAACAACATCACTTCCGGTACCGATGCCCAGGGTGAGGTGACGGTGCGCCTAGAGAAGGACGGTCGCATCGTCAATGGACTGGGCGCCGACACGGACATCGTGATCGCCTCCGCCAAATCCTACGTGAATGCGCTCAACAAGCTGCTCAAAGACGAGCAACGCGCCCATCCGCAGCGGGGCGATGGGCCATAGGGCCAGAAGCCATGGCGCAGCGGATACCGCGATGAACGGCAGCCGACGTGCATGTCTCGAGGCCATGGGCATCGATGTCTATGTGCGTCGGTCGCTCGATCCCACGCCGGAGTCCCCCGGGGTGGAGTCGCCCGGGGTGGAGTCGCCCGGGGTGGATTCTCAGGAGTTGGATTCTTCGGGCCCGGATCAGACCCGGGTGGATCATTCCGGGGGCGATGCGCCGGGGGGTGGGCGCGCCCCATCGGCCGAGGCGTCCAACCCACAAACCGGTGTCGGCGGCGCACCCCGTCCGGGGCGGGAGGCCGCGCTGGATGGGATTCGCGGCATCCTCTCGTCCCCCGAACGCCCGGCGGCGCGGAACCGGCGCGCCGCTGAGTCGCCGCCCGACGTGGGCGCTTCCACACCCGATAAGGCCTCCGATCCCCAAACGCGGGCAGCTGTCGTCGATCCGCGCAGGGCCGATGGCGACACACCACATAGCGAACCGGCTCAGGATGGGCCCGGCGGAGCGGACACGGACGGGGTGGAACGCATGGAATGGATTCCCCTGCGTGAGCGTGTATCCGCCTGTTCCCAGTGCTCGGAACTTGCCGCATCGCGCACCCAGACCGTATTCGGTGTGGGCAACCGACGGGCCCGCCTGATGGTGATCGGCGAAGCCCCCGGTCGGGACGAGGATGCCCGCGGGGAGCCTTTCGTGGGACGGGCCGGGCAGTTACTGGACCAAATGCTCAGGGCCATGGGGTTTGCGCGCGAGGAGGTCTACATCGCCAACATCCTCAAGTGCCGTCCGCCCAACAACCGCGATCCGAGCGCCGCGGAGGCCGCCGCCTGCCGTGCCTACCTGGATCGCCAGATCGCTCTGGTCTCACCCCGTGTGATCTTGTCCGTGGGCCGGGTTTCGGCGCAGAACCTGCTGCACAGTGACCGTCCCGTGGGGCGCCTGCGCGGCATCGTGCATGAGCTGCAGCCCGCGTCCATCCCCGTGGTGGTGACCTATCACCCGGCTTACCTGTTGCGCCAGCCATCGGAGAAACGCAAGGCGTGGGCTGATCTGCAGCAGGCCATGGCCCTGCTATCGGATCCGGAATGAGTGCGGCCCTCGAAGACGAGGTCATGCGTATCCGACCCATGGCCGTCGAGGATGTGGAGGCCGTTCACCGCATCGAGCAGCTTGCCTATGACTATCCCTGGAGCGAAGGAATCTTTCGCGACTGCCTCAGGGTCGGTTACTCCTGCTGGGTCGCGGAGAACTGGAGTGGGCTTTGTGGCTACGGTCTGGTCAGCGTGGCGGTGGGCGAGTGCCATATTCTTAACCTCTGCGTGCACCCGGAAAACCAACGTCATGGTGTTGGCACCCTGATGCTCTCGCACCTGATTGACACCGCGCGCGGTCATGGCGCTTACCGGGCTTTCCTCGAAGTGCGCATCTCCAACCGTGGCGCCCGGCGTCTGTACCGGGGGGTCGGATTCGACGAGATTGGCCGACGAAAGGGCTATTACCCGGCGGACGAGGGGCGCGAGGACGCCATAGTCCTCGAGAAGGACCTTTGAAAAGCGCGAACCGTGAAGTTTGCAAGGTGCGCGTCGGCTTCGCCGACGGTTGATCGGCCTCGGAGCCGGTGCTGAATCGGGCAGGCTGGCGTACGCGGGGCGGTTGCGGAGCTGGACGATCCGCTCGCGCTCGACGTCGCCAAGCGTGTTCGCGGGGGGAGGTGTTGACCGCCTTGTTAGACGCGACCACCCTAATGTACAACTTCCTGTACAGGTTTAACGAGGCAAAACCATGGATGCCATTACATACACGAAAGCTCGGGCCAATTTGGCCCAAACGATTGATTCTGTTTGCGAGAATCATGAACCGTTGATCATTACCAAGAAAAATGATCGTTCGGTTGTGCTGTTATCCCTCGAAGATTACCAGGCACTAGAGGAAACCTCGTACCTGCTTCGAAACCCCAAAAATGCCAGAAGACTCCTGGATTCAGTGAATGAGCTGGATTCAGGCGGCGGTACCGAAAGGGCGCTTGCGGATTGAAGCTGGTTTTTGCGGAGAACGCTTGGGAAGACTATCTCTACTGGCAAAAAACCGACAAGAAAATCTTGAAACGGATAAACCAACTGATTTCGGATATTCAACGTTCTCCATATGAAGGTATAGGCAAGCCTGAACCATTGAAAAATGTGCTATCTGGTAATTGGTCGCGATGAATCAACAGTGAGCACCGTATTGTTTATAGGGTAGAGAAAGATTCCGTATGTTTCGCTCAGCTTCGATACCACTACTGACTTTTTTTCGCCTGGAAATTCCCACCGCTCCCGAGTCCTGATGTTATGACGCCACCGGCTGTGAAAGCCATCTTATGCCGCCACTTGTTGAACGTTTGATATTCAGCGTCTTCCATATTCCGCCGTCGGATACCTTTTGGGTTCACGCTGCATTCCATGACCTTCGCTGAGGGTCCGCGACTTAGCTCGGTGTTCTCTTGTAACAGACTGTATTCAGGTCAAGAACCGGCCAGGGGCCTCCCATAGACAGCGAGTCAAGCGGTCCGCGGTTCCGGTTGTTTCAGCTTCCCTCGCGTTTGCGAAAGCGCAGGAAGTACTGGGTTTTCATGAAGTCCAGTTCCTCCACCAGTTCGAATCCGGCGGTTTCGATTTCGTCCCGGAAGGTGTCCTTGCCCGCGCGCACGTGGCCGAACACCCAGGGGTGGGTGACGCCGGGAATCCGCTTGAAGTCGATGACCACCACCGTGCCATCGGCCTTCAGCGCTTCGTGCAGGCTGCGCATGGTTGTCACGGGATATTCGAAGTGGTGGTAGGTGTCGGAGATGAAGGCCAGGTCGACGCTGTCCGGGGGCAGTCGGACGGATTGCTGGTCGTTGATCACCCCCGTGATATTGGTCAGGCCCGCGACTTCCGCTGTTTTCCGGATGTGGTCGATGAAGTTCTCGGCGATATCCACGGCGTAGACCTGCCCCGTCGGTCCGGTTGCCTGGGCGAACATGCGTGTGTAAAAACCGGTGCCGGCCCCGATATCGGCCACGCTCATGCCCGGCCGGATGTTGAGCGCCGAGAGTACGTCCTGGCGACGGTCCCAGACCTCGCGGCCGTCGCGCTCGAGAATGCCCTGCCAGCGTTTCGGGTCCGGGTCGGCGTAATTGCTGTTGATGCCGGGATTGACGTTGCGCTCGGCTCCGTCCGTCGCCCACAGTGGCAGGGCGAATGCGGTGAGTAAGGTCAGCAGCAGAAAGGTGCGTGGCATGCCGGGGTACCGTTGCGAAGGGCGATCACTTGCTTCGACGGAAAATCCCAGCACCATGGGCGGTGGTCAACAAGGGGATACGTGAGTGGAAAAGCAGATCACCATCGGTGGATGGCCGGGGCTCATCCTGGGCGGAATCGTGTTGGTGGGCATGATGGCCTGGTACGGGCCGGAGTACCTGACCAAGTTCACCAGCCGGTCCGGTTACAGCCAGGCCGAGCTCTGGAAGCACGCGGAGCAGCCGGTCAAGGAGGCCATACAACTGCACTACCGCAAGGAGTACCTGCTTCCCCTGATGACGCAGTGGAGTGCTACGGATGATGCGTCCAAGGCCGAGAAAGTCACGCAGCTGACCCAGGCGATTGATGATTTGCTCATCATGGACCTGAAGGCGCGACCCTGGGGCGGCGGTGCGGGGGGCTCTGGCGCGAAGTCCTATATCGCCATTACCGCTGACTACACCATGGACCCCGTGCCGGTCCCGGACGGGGTCACCCGGCGGGAGTTCAAGGTGGAAACGCGCGGGGGATTGGGCACCTGGCGGGTCTGGAACGAGCTGTGACCCTGCGTCGCATCGTCTATTCGAGCAACAGCAGCGCGCGGATGGATGAGCGCTCGTTGCTTGATCTGCTGCATGACGCGCGCGACCTGAACGCCGCCGATGACATCAGCGGGGTGTTGCTCTACCGCGATGGCCGTTTCGTGCAGGTGCTGGAGGGAGCCCCCGATGTGATCGAGGACGTTTGGCGGCGCATCCGGGGCGATAAGCGTCATGAGCAGGTGGCCGTGTGCGCCGACGAGATGGTGGAGGAGCGCATTTTCACCGGATGGTCCATGGGCTTCGCCGACCTTGCTGACCCGGCACTGAGACAATTGCCCGGGGTCAATGATGCCTTTGTGAATCCGGCCGGCCTGTTGGAGGATGCGCGCGGCTTGCCCGACCTGCGTGATCGCCTGGCCCGTTTTCTGGAACCGGATCAGTCCTTGACGCGGTAACCCGCACCCTCGATGGCCGCGCGCAAGGCGGCGGTATCGAGCACCTCGCCGGTCAGCGCGACGGTACCGCTGTCCAGGTCGGGGGTGGCGCTGTCGACCCCGTCCAGGTCTTCCAGGGTGCGTTTCACGCTGGCGACGCAATGCGGGCAGGTCATGCCGTCCACGTTCAAAGTCATGTCCACGTCGGAATCCTCCGGAGTTGATGCCGCGACGCGCCTGCGCAGACGGCGGAATTCAAGGTAAAGCCAGAGCCCGATGACGAGCACGGCACTCACGGTCGCTATCCAATCAGTGCCGCCGTGATGGTGCATGTCGACGGTGCTGGCCGAGGGCAGTATGAAATCGAAGGTCAAGCCCAGACCGATGCTCATGACGATCACCGTGCCCAGGTAGACCGCCACGATGCGCCCACCCAGTGAGCGGTAGATGGCCCCGATGGTGGCCATATTGGTGGCGGGGCCCGCCATGAGAAAGACCAGGGCGGTGCCCGCGGGCATACCGGCCGCCACGAAAGATGCCGCGATGGGAACGGATCCGGTGGCGCACACGTAAAGCGGCAGGGCGATGGCGAGCATGATCAACATGCCGGTGAGCCCCTGGGTCCAACTGGTCTGGGCGAAGAAATCCGGCGGGGTGGCGGCGGTGATGGCGGCGGCGACCAGAACGCCGAACACGATCCAGCGATCGATGACACCGAACAGGTCGTGGATGCCGTAGTCGATGGCCTCCACGAGGCGGTGCCCGGCGTGTTTGTCTTCCCGGCTCTTGAGCGCGGGAGGCTCCTTGATCTCTCCGGCGTCGATTTTGTCGCCGATCAGACCGCCGATGATGCCGGTGATGGCGGCGGCGGCCACCTTGAACAGCGCGAAGGGCCAGCCCAGGAAACTGGCGCTGACGAGCACGGAGTCCACGCCGGTCTGCGGAGTGCTGATCAGGAACGCGGTGGTGGCGCCCTTCGATGCACCATCCTTGCGCAAGCCGAGGGCCGTGGGGACGACACCGCAGGAGCACAGGGGCATGGGGACACCTACCAGGACCGCACGCCAGACGCTGCCCAGCCCCGGGCGGCTGAGGGCGCGATGAATCAGTCCCTGGGGCAGGAATACGTGCAACAGCCCCGCCAGGAACAAGCCCGCCAGCAGGGCGGGGGAGAGGTCCAGCAGGACGGACCAGAGGGCTTGGTGGAAGTCGGCGAGCATGAAGGAAGTCTATGCCACGGGGCGCGCCGGAAACATGAACGGATGACGTGGGTTCGATCGGGCTTGATTGAGGCCGACCCGGTCGATGTCAGATCCGCTCCCAGACCCAGTAAAACCCGGTGGCGGAGATGGCCAGCGATATCGGGGTCACGATCATCAGGTGGTACTTGGGATGGTCGCGGTACCAGTAGCCCACCGCGGCGAAGGCAACGGCGAGCACCGCAAGCTGGCCGAACTCCACGCCCACGTTGAACGCGATCAGCGCGGTAAGAAACTGCCCCGGCGGCAGGCCGATCTGGGTGAGCACGCCGGCAAAGCCCATGCCGTGCAGCAGGCCGAACAGGAAGATGACCACCACGCGGTGCCAGTGCACCTTGCGCACCAGCAGGTTCTCGACGCCAATGTAGGCGATGGACAGCGCGATCAAGGGCTCGACGATGTGCGTGGGAAGATTGATATGGCCCGTCATGCTCAGGGCGAGCGTGATGGTATGCGCGACCGTGAACGCGGTGACCTGCCAGAGCAGGGGGCGCATTTTCAGGGTCAGCAGGAACAGACCGACCACGAACAGGATGTGGTCCACCCCCAGGGGCACGATGTGGTCGAAGCCGAGCACGATGTACTCGCCCACCGTGGTCCAGACCCCGGGGGTCCGGTAAGCCGATTGCAGGATGTAGGGCGGACTCGGGCTTCCGTCTTTCAGCCAATGGGAGGCGAGGGCGGAATCCTCACCGGCACGGATACGCAGGATGCACTGGCCGTAGCCCGGGTCCAGGGCGAAGGTGAAGGCGCTGGCCCCGCTCGGCACGGCAGCGTCGAAGATCACCCGGCTCTTGCGGGCCAGGTCGGTGTCGCCTACCTCGGGGATGCGCGACCCGCGGTATTCGAGGGCGACCGGCCGGTCGTCGATGCGGGCGTCGAGAGCCGACATCAGGCGGGGCAGGGCATCTGCCAGGGCCGCGTCCAATTGGTCCGGGGGCAGGGCGCGCAAGCGGTTGTAGGTCTCCGCCTGGGGCGAGTCGTCGGTATCCGCATGCTTCGGGCCGATACCGGCGAGGGCGGCCTCCAGGTTGAGCGTCAGCTCCAGGGTGAAGCGGCCACCGGGCTGGAACTGCACGTCGGTGGTCACCGGGGCCATGCGGTGGGCCTGGGCCATACCCGTACACAGGACGAACAGACATAGAATGCCCCATCGCATGAACAGAGCGCGCGGTGTGCGCGTTGAGTCAACTGGGGATCGCGGTGGCATCAAATATCAGGGGTTTTGGAAGCGGGCGCCGGGAGCGGGCGGGCGGTGGCGCATTCTCGGGCTTTGCGCCCGGTTTGGGTAGGGCGGTAAGCCGACCCTGGATCGTGGCGCTGGCCTTTTTCACGCTGTCCTGGGCCGCGAGCGCCCACGATATGTGGATCGAGCCCGGGCGTTTCGACCCCGCACCGGGCGAGGCGACCCCGCTGACCCTGCGCATCGGTGAACACTTCAAGGGCGATACCGTGCCCAATATTCCCGAGTGGTACGCGCGCTTCGATGTGCGTGAATCCGGGGCCACGCGGCCGGTGGACGGTGCCCTGGGGGACGACCCGGCGGGGCGGCTCACGCCGCGCTCGGACGGGCCCGCCATGGTGGTCTACCAGAGCCAACCTGACTTCGTCGAGATGAAGGGCGCCAAGTTCAA
>JBMYTY010000015.1:0-8065 GCA_049604855.1 Gammaproteobacteria bacterium
GACGACGACGACGCCGTTTTCCATCGCTGCCCTCGCCTTCGTCGGTCATTGCCCGTTGACCGTCAGAATCCGATTCCTGGAAACGGGTCCACCAGGCGCAATGATCAGGCGATTCGTCGCCCGCCTCCGCACGCAGACAAAGGAAATCGTAGGCCGCCCGGAAACGCGGGTGGGTGACCAAGCGGTACGCACGACGCCCTTTACGCCGGGTCAGGCGCGGCTGCATCTCCCAGATCTCGCGCATGGGCAGTGAGAAGCGCTTTGGAATCGCAATGAACTCGCGTTGTTCCTCAACGACTTCGTTACCCGCTTCAAGGACATGCTCGACGTTCCAATCCTCAGCGGCCATGGCACGGAGTCTTGCACGCACGGCCGGCCACAAGATCGCCGCGAACAGGAACACCGGCGTCACCGGACGTCCATCCATCACGCGCTGGTCGGTATTCTCCAAGGCCCGTAGCAGGAAGGTCTGTGGAAATCCGTCCCGTTCCTCGTGCAGTGCATCATCGGTCTCGGGAAACAGGTCCTCGAAAAGGCCGTAGTGCCGCAGATGTTCAAACGACGCCACACCGTGGCCACTCATGAAGAGCTTCAGGGACTCCTCGAACAAACGTGCCGGAGGTACTGAATCGAGAAGCTCACCCATCTCTCCCAGAGGCTCCTCGGACTCGGGTGCCATGCGGAAACCCAGCTTGGCCATGAACCGGATCGCACGCAGCATGCGCACGGGATCTTCTCGATACCGGGTACGCGGGTCACCAATCATCCGGATCAGGCCGTTCTCGATGTCACTCATGCCATCGGCATAGTCAACAATCGAGAAGTCACTGATATCGTAGTAGAGCGCATTGATCGTGAAATCACGCCGGAAAGCGTCCTCCTCGAGTGTGCCGAACACATTGTCGCGGACGATCATTCCGTCGCCGCCCAACTGGCCCTCGTGCGCCTCACCCGCTTCGTGGGGCGCGCGGAACGTGGCGACTTCGATGATCTCGCGACCAAAATGCACATGCGCGAGCCGGAAGCGGCGGCCGATGAGGCGACAGTTCCGGAAGAGATCGCGGACCTGATCCGGAGTGGCATCCGTCGCAACGTCGAAATCCTTGGGTTCGCGCCCCAACAACAGATCCCGGACGCCTCCACCGACAAGATGGGCCTGGTAACCCGCATCGTTGAGGCGATACAGAACCTTGAGGGCATTGGCACTGATATTGGCCCGCGAGATGGAATGCTCGGGGCGAGGGATGATGCGGGGTGAACCTGTGCTCAAACCTTGAATATCCGATTCGTGTACCACCGCGCCAGTCGGTGGTCTGTACTCTTCGCCACAACCCTGGTTTCCCGCGATGCCGCAGTACCGGTTCCCGAGGAACTTTCCCGATTTCGACACCCGGCGCTCGTCCCGTGATCGGGCTCCGCTGGGTTGGGCGCGCCGCTGCTATATACCGGCGGCTGTCTGATGACTCACGGCTTGGACCGACTATGGACCATCACCGTGCCTTTGGTGCGCCGGTATACTAGAGCACCGATTGACGCTTGGCGACCTGTTAGGCAGGTCTATTCCGAACCCGCTCACTCATTCATGTCCAGCCCATCCGAAAACACCGTGCCCGCGACCTTACTACGCCGACTGGGCGCCATGATTTACGACGCGATCCTGCTCATCGCCGTACTGATCGCGGCCGGCGGACTTGTCACCTGGGTGCTCGGCGACACCCCACGGGACGGCGACCCCTTTTACTTCCTGTATCTGCTCATTACCGGATTTCTGTTCTATGGCCTTTTCTGGACCCGAGGAGGCCGCACACTCGGCTTGCAGACCTGGCGTCTGAGGCTGGAAACATTGGACGGCAGTCCCATAACACTGCGCATTGCCGTGATCCGATACCTGGCGGCCATACTTTCCTGGGCAGTCGCGGGACTCGGCTTCCTCTGGATAATGATCGACCGTGACAAACGGGCATGGCATGACCGTTTATCCGGGACCCGCATTGTCCGGCTACCGAAAAACGCTCCCGATCACTGAGACAGGGTGATCAAACCAACCCGGCAACCAGTTGGACCCCCACCCATGCGAACAGCCCCGCGACCACGTCATCCAACATAATCCCCAAGCCGCCTTCGACCTGACGGTCCAGCCAGCGGATGGGCCAGGGTTTCACAATGTCGAAAAAGCGAAAAGCAAGAAACCCAGCGCCCACCACTCCCAACCCGACGGCACCAGAAAGAGCGTAATCCAAAGGCCCACGAACTCGTCCCACACGATCCCCCCATGATCGTGCACGCCCAGGCGCTCGGATGCCTTGCCACACAGCGGAACGCCCGCCAACAGCGCAAGCAGGACAACGGCCGCGTAGGCCACCGGATCCGTCGGCAAGAGGGGAAAGAGCAGCAACGCCGCCAGTGTCCCAAAGGTCCCCGGTGCCTTCGGCGCAAGGCCGGAACCAAAACCAAAGGCCGAGAACAGCACCGGGTCCCGCAAAACCCGTCGAGCGGATACATCATTGCTCATGCAATCCATCCCAGATCAGAAGTGTTCATAACCCGCCCGCGCCACATCAATCAGCCCCCCCTGGGCATCAAGGCAGCGCAGCCCTTCTCCCATCTCAACCCTGCCGATACAGCATCCCCCGAGCCCCTCGGAACGGAGCACGGCGTCGGCTTCGGACGATGCCGACTCAGGTACCGTGAAACACAGTTCATAGTCGTCTCCTCCGGACAGCACCATGGCCCGCCCCGGTCCTGAGGCCAGATAGGGGGCAGCAGGAGCCGACAGGGGAATGGATTCAAAATCCAGCGTTGCCCCAACACCGCTGGCACACAGAATGTGTCCCAGGTCCGCGAACAAACCGTCAGATATATCGATGCAGGCACTGGCAATACCCCTCAAAGCTATTCCGGCTTTGACCCGGGGAGTCGGTTTATCCAGACGCTCTCGCAGGATTCTGAGGGTGGATGCGGGCATTTCCACCCCACCCTGCAATGCGAACAATGCCAAGGCAGCATCACCGAGCGGACCAGTCACGTAGATCAGATCTCCCTGACGCGCACCCATACGCCTGATCGCCTGCCCCCGTGGCACCTGCCCCTGAATGGTGAGACTCAGGGTCAGTGGTCCACGCGTGGTGTCTCCGCCAATCAAACTGACCCCGTGCGCGCATGCGAGCTCACCCAACCCACGCATGAAACCATCCATCCAGGAAGCATCGGCATCGGGTAGGGTCAGGCAAAGGCTGGCCCAGCAGGGCTCAGCGCCCATGGCGGCCACATCACTCAGGTTTACGGCCATCAGCTTGTGCCCTATCGCCTCTGGCGAGGTCCGAAATGGGAAATGCACCCCTTCGACAAGGGTGTCTGAAGAGACCACAAGCTCCGAACCAGGCTGGACACGGGTGACCGCACAATCGTCACCAATGCCGACCAAAACATCAGATCGTTTCGAGCCTTTCCCTTTAAACCACTGATATATCAAATCAAATTCAGACACTGTCTGTTTGTTCCAGCATCATGAAAAATAAGGGAAATTTGACTTCGATGGCAGTGATTTTGGCACCACCTTGAGCTATCTTTAGTGTTAAGAAAAACGGTCTCATATTTGACCGTTCGCATTGCCCACAGGCAGAGAGGCAAGGTGATGAAAGCGCTCACCATCACACACATATTGGCAGGCAGCATGGCACTTGTGCTGAGCGCCGTCGCCACGGCCGACTCGGATACGAGCATCCGGGTCAAGGTCGATGGATTCAAGGGCTCCACCGGTCAGGCCATTGTTTCGCTCTTCCAGAAGTCGGATGGTTTCCCGGAGCGTCATCAGCACGCTTTCCGTACCCGGGTGGCGAACATCAGCGGTGACCACGCGGACGTTGAGTTCGCGGGAGTTCCCAAAGGTGAATATGCCGTGTCGGTCATTCACGATGCGAACAACAACGGGGAAGCGGATGCGACGTGGCTCGGTGTTCCGGTGGAAGGTTACGGCACATCTGGAAACACCGCCGTGTTCTACGGCCCTCCGAAATTTTCGGATTCCAAGGTCGAGGTCAAATCCCGCACCGAAGTCCTTGAGATTGAGATGCGCTACTGACCGGGTCACGGCTCGTTCTGGAGATAAAGCCACCTTCGGGTGGCTTTTTCTTTGCCGGGTCTCAGACTTTGCAAGGTCTCTCGGTCGCGACGCCGCGCGAGAGAAACCCTCCCTCAGCATGCGCCCCGCTCAATCGATCGCGCCTCCATGGAGGTCTTATCGAGCACGGCGTTGACATACTTGTGGCCCTGCTCCGCACCAAAACGCTTGGCCAACTCAACGGATTCGTTGATCACCACCCGATACGGCACTTCAGGGCAGTGCAACAGCTCGAAGGCGCCGATTCTCAGAATAGCCCGTTCAATGGCGTCCAGGGTTTCCGGGGGCCGATCAAGCGCGGGCCCATAGGACTCATCAATGGATTCAACCGCACGCGCCACTCCGCTGAGCAAAAGCTCGAAGTACTCCGCATCCACGCCCGACATGTCTTGATCTTCGCGAAACTGCTGGGCGATATCCGTGACACTCTGCTCCGTAAAGTCCCATTGGTAGAGGGCCTGCAGTGCACGTTCACGCGCCAGGGTTCGGGCGCTGGGCTTACCTCGTGCACCCTTGGCCTGGCGATTCTTCATGTTATCGGGTGCATTACCGCCCATTGCGAAAGTCGACCTCAGAGGCTCTTGAGGAGGCTGACCATCTCAATGGCCGACAATGCGGCTTCCGCCCCCTTGTTCCCTGCCTTGGTGCCGGAGCGCTCAATGGCCTGCTCGATGGAATCGACGGTCAGAACGCCGAACACCACCGGCAGGTCGTGCTTCAGCGACACGCTGGAAAGGCCCTTGGCGCATTCACCCGCCACGTAGTCGAAATGCGGTGTTCCACCCCGGATCACCGCACCCAGCGCGATGATTGCGTCATAGCGTTTGGACGCAGCGAGACGCTGTGCGGCGATGGGCATCTCCCAGGCGCCTGGGACGTGTACCAACTCGATCCCCTCGGCATCCACACCGTGGCGCTCCAGGGTATCGACCGCACCGGCAACCAAGCTCTCGACCACGAACGCATTGAAACGCGAGGAAATAATGGCGTAGCGGCCTTCACCGCCGGTAAATGAGCCTTCGTAGGTCTTCAAATCAGTCATCTCGTCACTCCCGGGATCAAAAAACGGCCAGCATTCCGCCGCGTATCAATGGTCAACGTAATCGGCGACGGACAGCCCGAAGCCCGCCAAGCCATGCATCACTCGCGGCGCGCCCAACACGCGCATCTCACGCACGCCCAGGTCGGCGAGAATCTGGGCTCCGGCACCGAGCGTGCGCAGTTCGTCGTCACGTTCCTTCTTCGCGGCATCACGCTCACCTTCAATCGAAGTCTTGCATTGCCGCATGCGCGCCAACAAATCGTCACCGGTCTCCGGATACTGCAGCACCACGACAACACCCGAGCCCTCCTCCGCGACGCGCTTCAGTGCATCGCGCAGAGGCCATCCGCAAGGCAGGTTTTTAGACGGCGCGAAGAGATCACAAAGAGTGTTCTCAACGTGAACGCGCACCAATGCCGGTTCCGTGGGGCCGACCGAACCACGCACCATGGCGAAGTGCAGATCGCCACGGATAACATCCCGATAGGCATGCAGGGTGAATGGTCCGAACTCCGATTCCCATTCGCAGCTTTCAACGCGTTCAATAGTTTTCTCGTTCTCGATCCGATACCGGATCAGATCGGCGATCGTGCCAATCTTCAGGCCATGTGTTTCAGCGAAGCGCTCCAGATCAGGGCGACGCGCCATGGTGCCGTCTTCGTTGAGAATCTCAACAATCACCGCGGCGGGCTCGGACCCGGCAAGACGGGTGAGATCACATCCGGCCTCGGTATGTCCGGCACGCGTGAGTACCCCACCGGCTTGAGCCATGAGGGGGAAAATATGACCGGGCTGAACGATATCCCCGGGCTTGGCATCGGGCCGTACCGCCGTGCGCACGGTATGCGCCCGATCGTATGCGCTGATGCCGGTGGTCACGCCCTCCGCGGCCTCGATGGAAACCGTGAAGTTGGTTCCGTGGGCATCATTCGTCTGCGAAACCATCAACGGCAGATCAAGTTGCCGACACCGCTCACGGGTCAAGGTAAGGCAAATCAATCCGCGACCATGGGTCGCCATGAAGTTGATGTCTTCCGGACGGCATGAGGACGCCGCCATGACCAGATCACCCTCATTTTCGCGGTCTTCATCGTCCATGATGATGACCATCTTTCCGTGACGGATGTCGTCGATGATCTCTTCGATTCGATTCAATGGCATGAGGAAATTTTGCGGTTGAGTGTCCGCTTCTGCGAGGCGGGTTCGTGGGAGCCTGTCGGCTTAACAGTCAGGCAAAGCCGTGACGGGCAAGAAATTCCATGGTCAGTCCCCCCGGTTCATCACCGGAGGCGCCTTGTAGCAACCGTTCGAGGTATCGCGCAATCACATCCACCTCCAGATTGACCCGGCTACCGGCCTGAAACTGATCGATGGTTGTCTCAGCCAGGGTGTGAGGGACGATATTGAGTTCGAAGTGGGCCCCATCAACGGCGTTGACGGTCAAACTGACACCATCCACGCAGATAGAGCCCTTGGCCGCGATGTAGCGCGCCAGCCCCTCAGGGGCCTTGAGGCGAAAACGTTCCGAGCGGCCGTCGGCGGCACGCTCCACAACCTCTCCCACGCCGTCCACGTGACCGGACACCAGGTGGCCTCCGAGACGGGTACTCGGAGTCATGGCCTTTTCCAGGTTGACGCGGGCACCCGGACGCAGATCACCCAAGGTGGTGCAGTTCAGCGTCTCGCCCGAGACATCCGCCCAATAACCGTCTCCGGGTAGGTCGATCACCGTCAGGCACACACCGTTGGTCGCAATGCTGTCCCCCAAAGCGACGTCACCGAGATCGAGCTTGCCGGTACGTACGCGCAAACGCATATCGCCGCCACGGGGCTCCATGGCGGCGATATGACCGACGGCTTCGATAATTCCGGTAAACACGATTCAGTGTGATGGTTCAGCGGCCACCCTGGGTGGCGGGACGCGCAATCATACGCAAATCCTTCGCGACGCGCCGAATATCCACGATCTCCAGATTCACACGCTGTTCCATACGATCCAGGCCGGGCAGGGAAAAAAGACCACGAGCCCCATCGCCCATCAGGTGAGGCGCCAGATAGAGGATCAATTCGTCCACCAATCCCTGTCCCAGCAAGGCGCCCGCCAGTCCGGGGCCAGCCTCGACCAGAACCTCGTTGATTTCACGGTCAGCCAGCCCAGACATCAGACAGGACAAGTCAACATGCCCATCCGTCCCTCGCGTCACCGGTACGTGTACGGCTCCGTCAGGCACGGCGACCTCGCGCGGTGCGGCAATCCAGGTCTTGCCCGGGAGTGTCAACATACGGGCATCGCGCGGCATTCGACCCTTAGAATCGACCACCACACGCGTGGGCTGACGCACCGTGTCGATGGCCAGGTCAGCCGGATCAAGACGCACATTCAAGGACGGATCGTCCGCGAGAACGGTCCCCATGCCGGTCAGAATCGCTGAGCTGCGCGCCCGCCAGCGCTGTACGTCGCGCCGGGACGCATCAGAGCTGATCCATTTGCTTTCACCCGATGCCATGGCTGTCCGCCCATCGAGACTTGCGGCGGACTTCAACCGGACCCAGGGCCTGCCGAGGGTCATTCGACTGATAAACCCCGGGTTAAGACTCCGTGCTTTCTCCTCCAGAAGACCGCTTTCCGTCTGTACGCCCGCCTCACCCAGCAACGCCAGTCCACGTCCTGAAACGCGGGGATTTGGGTCCTCCATGGCCGCCACCACCCGCGCGACACCCGCGCGCACGAGCGCGTGCGCACAGGGCGGGGTCCGTCCCTGGTGACTGCACGGTTCCAGTGTGACGTAAACGGTCGCCCCCCTGGCCTGCTCCCCGGCCATCGCCAGGGCATGAACCTCGGCGTGCGGCTCACCCGCTCGCTCATGCCAACCTTCGCCCACGATGCGGCCATCTCGAACAAT
>JBMYTY010000015.1:8075-12075 GCA_049604855.1 Gammaproteobacteria bacterium
GCCGCAGGGCCTTGGCCATGTAGTGGTGATCGCCCTTCATTCGCGCGGCAACAGGGACATTTGCCCGTCGTCCGTCGGCGGTACCTGTTCCAGTCGTTCAATTTCCTCGCGAAATGCGTTGACGTCCTGAAAGCTGCGGTACACGGAGGCAAACCGGACATACGCGACCGGATCAAGCGCACGCAACTCGTACATCATCCATTCACCGATTCGTCTCGACTCGATCTCTTTCTCCCCATAGCCGGAGATCTGACGCACGATCCGATTCACCGCCGCATCGATCTGATCGCTGCTTACCGGCCGCTTGTGCAACGCCAACAGCATCCCTTTGTGCAGCTTGCTCTCGTCGAAGGGCTCCCGGCGGTCATCTGCCTTGATGATCCGGGGCATGACGACCTCCACCGTCTCGAAGGTGGTGAATCGGGCTTCGCATTGCTTGCACTCGCGACGACGACGCACCTGATCGCCGTCATTCGCGAGACGCGAATCGATCACCTTCGTATCCTGGGCACCGCAGTAAGGGCAACGCATACGCCACTCCGGGCCGAACTCAGCCCGTTGCCCCTATACCCGTCTCGGGAACCAGGAAACCCGATGACATGACGCTCTCGAAGTCATCGGCCTTCATGGGCCGTCCGTAGAGGAAACCCTGCGCCGCGAAGCAGCCGATATCGGACAGGATCTTCAGCTGTTCGGCGGTCTCTATGCCCTCGGCGATGACCATGAGATTCAGGTTCTTCGCGAGCGCGACGATGGCACGTACGATCGCCTCATCGTCAGGGTCCTCGGTGATATCTCCGACAAAGGACTTGTCGATCTTGAGCGCATCGACGGGGAATCTTTTCAAACGGCTGAGCGACGAATAACCCGTACCAAAGTCATCCATCACTACCTGAACACCATGCTCATGCAACTGGCTCAGCAGATCGATCACGTGCTCGGTGTTGAGCGCCGCGATGTTTTCCGTGATCTCGATCCCCAGGTAGCGAGCATCGACACCGGTCTCGCGCAGTACCCGTTGGACCATCGCAATGACACCGTCCGTGCGCATCTGGATCAACGAGAGATTGACCATCACGGGCACCACATTCACACCGCGCGATTGCCAGGTCTTGATCTGGTCGCAGGCCTGCCGCATCACCCATTCACCGATGGCGAGGATAAGGCCCGTGTCTTCGGCCAGGGGGATGAATTTCTCCGGGTCCATGAGCCCGAACTCGGGGTGCTCCCAGCGCGCCAGCACTTCGCAGGCGATGACCTCGCCGCTATCGATGCGACATTGTGGTTGGTAGAGCACGTGCAGTTCGTCCCGCTCCTGGGCCCGACGCAGGCTTTGCTCCAGCGACAGCCTTTCTTCCACCTTGAAGCTCATGGCGGTGTTGTACATGCGGAACCCGTTTCGACCGGCCTCCTTGGCCCGGTACATGGCGGCATCGGCATTGCGCATGAGCAGCTCCGGGGTCGAACCATCGCGCGGGTAGAGACTGATCCCGATACTGGGCGTCACGATGATGTCGCGGGATTCCACCTCCAGCGGCAAGCGGAACGCTTCCACGATGTCCTGTGCCAACTCACCGGCGGTATCAACGCGGACATCCTTGGTCATGAGAATCGCGAACTCATCCCCGCCCATGCGCGCGAGCACGCCACGGTCATCGATGGTGGTTTCAATGCGCACCGAAGCCTGCTGCAGCAGGCGGTCACCAGCGGCATGCCCAAGACTGTCGTTGACCTGTTTGAAGTGGTCCAGGTCGAGGAACATCACGGCCAGGGGCTGGGAACGTCCCTGCCCGTCAACAATGGCCCCGGTCAGGTGCTTGTTGAACAGACGCCGATTGGGCAGACCGGTAAGCGGATCGTGAAAGGCGATCCGTTCCATCTCCTGATGCGCCTGTTTACGTTCCGTGATGTCCTCGAGAATCGCGATCAGGTAATTCGGGGCTCCCGAGGCATCGCGCAACAGGGTGACGCGGAGATTGATCCAGAGCGCGGACCCGTTCCGCGTCTTGAAGCGGGCCTCACGTTCCACCGTGCCTTCGCTGTTCATCAGGGAATCCCGGATGGAGTGAAGATCAAGCTCCGTAGCCCCGTGCAGACAGAAACTGTCGAGCTCCATCCCCGTCATTTCGTCATAACTGTAGCCCAGCAAGGTACCCATGCTGTGGTTGGTGTGGATGATCTTGCCATCCAGATCCACGTGCGCGATCCCCACCGGAGCCATATCGAAGGTCAGACGAAAGCGTTCTTCACTCTGCTCAAGTCGGGCACTCTGCAATTTCCTGAGTTTGCGCTCCTGAAAGAGCGTCAAAGCCATTCCCATGCGGGAAAACAGCTCAACCTCGTTGATCGGTTTGGAAATGTAGTCCGTTGCACCTACCGCGAAGCTCTTCTGCAGTGCCTGGTTTTGGGTCAATCCTCCTCCCGTCACCATGATCACGGGAATCTCACGCCAAGCATCGTTCTCCTGAATACGCTGACACACCTCGTAGCCATCGATGCCCGGCATCATGATGTCGAGCAATACCAAGCCGATATCCGCGTTATCCGCGAGAACCTGTAAAGCCTGCTCACCATCGGACGCGGTGTGCACGTTCTCGAATCCCTCACCGATCAACAGCGCCTCGAGCAGGTCGCGGTTATCCGCGAGGTCGTCCACCACAACGATGCCGATCTCGTGAGTGGACGGCACCTCGGTCGAATCCACCGATGCGTATGGGCCACTAGTCTGCATGCTGGCCGTCTCCCGCCGAGCTTTCGGCGCGGAGTCCGATATCCGACCCGGCGCCCCACCTCGGTTGGGCGAAACAGCGCGCACACCCCCCTTTCATCCCCCTGCCGGGCAGGACCTCAAAGGGCACTGCGAATCACCTCGCGCAGTTGGTCATTCATAAGCGCATCGCCTTTCTCGATAATCATCACCACCCGGGATTCCAGCTCTCGACGCTCTTCCGTGTTGAGCTGTTTCGCCGTAACGATGACGACCGGAATCTCCCTGAAACGCGGATCGGCCCGGACCATACGCAGGAACGTTATGCCGTCCATGACCGGCATCATGAGGTCGAGGAAAATCAGGTCGGGAACGAAGCCCTCCATGACCGCCAGCGCATCCTGGCCATCGGTTGCCGTTCTCACGGTAGACACCCGTTCCTCAAGGAGCCGACTCATCAAATCACGTGCGTCAGGGTCATCATCGACGACGATGACGTTCGAGACCTTGGCAGCGGCAAGGTGACGCTGCAGCAGGAACTGGAACTCGTCCTCGGAAATCGGTTTGCTCAAGGCATCCACGGCCCCGAGGATCACGGCGCGACGCTTGTCCGCCACGATACTGATGACCACCACGGGTATTTCGCTTAAGGCAGGATCCGCCTTCAGACGTCGCAGCACCTCCCAACCATCGAGCCCCGGCATCATGAGGTCCAGGGTAATCAGGTCAGGACGCCGTTCCTTGACGAGCACCAATGCTCGCTCACCGCTCTCACACGGGATCGGCTGAGCCCCCAGCTCACGGATCTGGCTGGAAAGGAGATCACGAGCGTCGGGATCGTCGTCCACGACAAGCACGATCTGCCCCTCGACGTCGGCGTCATCGCCACCGGTCAACGCCTCGGCCAGCACCGCTTCAGCGCTATCATCCGCCCCCCCACTGGCGCTGTTCGCCATCTCCCCGGAATTCTCAGCCGCTACGGCATCGCTGACCGATACCTCTCCGACCGAAGCGGTCACAGACGAACGAGCAGGCGTCGATTCTGACTCGATATCGATCGGCGGGAAGACGACCTCGAAAGTCGTGCCTTTGTCGACTTCGGACGTACAGGTCACGGTCCCGCCCAGAAGCTCGACAATGGACCGGGAGATACTGAGCCCCAAACCGGTTCCGCCGTACTGGCGAGTCGTACTGCCATCCGCCTGCCGGAACGGCTCGAAAATCACATCCACTTTCTCTCGGGGGATGCCGATTCCGGTATCCCTCACCTGAATCCGTATGCCCTCGTCTACG
>JBMYTY010000016.1:0-11784 GCA_049604855.1 Gammaproteobacteria bacterium
CCCTTCTTCAACCGCAAGAAGACCCAACTGATCTTCCGCGGCCACCGGCGCTTCGATTGGGCGCTGACTCCGTCGTTGGGCCGACTCGACGCCAAGGCCAATGTGATCACCCGGGAGACGGCGGAGGCGCAGCTGGACCTGTTCCGCCGCGCGGTGCGCGGGCGGGTGTCGGACCGCAGCCTGGTGGAGGCGGCGGAGGCCGATGAGCTGTGGTCCGTGGGCCAACACCACGGGCTGATGACGCCGCTGTTGGATTGGACCTACTCGCCCTATGTGGCGCTGTTCTTCGCCTTCGAGATGGACGACCCCGCCGAGGGGGAGACGGATAACCCTTACCGGGCCTTGTATGTGCTGAACAAGTCCCACGTGGAGGTCGAAGACCAATGTCCGGATGTGTCCGTGCTGGAGCCGCGTAAGGATGACCATGGGCGTCTGGTGAATCAGGCCGGTCTGTTCACCAAATCGTCCTATGGCGAGACTCTGGAAGTCTCCCTTATCAACTCCCTGCAGGACGAGGTATTGGCCAATCTGGCGGAGGATCTGGACGTCAAGCTGGAGGCGCGGGAGTTGGCGGGCTACCTCTGCAAGATCTACATCCCCAACGAAAAGCGCATCGAATGCCTGCGTCACCTGCGCATGATGAACGTGCACCACGCCAGCCTGTTCCCCGATGTGCCGGGTGCGGCCCAGTATTGCAATGTAATGGTGGCGGAGGAGGTGATGGATCGGCGCGAGGCGGCGTTTGAGTCATCAGAGGACGTGACCACAGCCGAGGTGTCTGAATCGTCAGGTATCGAGGTCGGGGGTACGGCGGCGGATGACGGCGAGCTGGGAGCGATCGATCCGTCGGGGACTTCGGATGTAGCCAGCGCCCTGCGCGCCGTCCTGGCGGCCCACCCGGATGCGGGCAGCGTGGAGGCGCCGCGGCTTTCCCTGATCGCTGATGAGTTGGCGAAACAGTTGAGGAGACGCCAGTACGTGGATTGGGAAAAGCGCGAGAGCGTGCAGGCCTCCATGCGCACGGCGGCGCGAGTGGTGATGCGCAGACTGGGGTATCCAGTCTCGGCGCGGGATGAGGTGTTGGATAAGGTCTTGGATGTGTTGCGATCTGGAGAGGAGGGCATTGGCCCGTGACGGAAACCGTGCATTATCACCTCGGCGGATTCCCGCCGCCAAAGCTGGATTGGGAGCAGCTCGTTCCGCTGATCGGCCAAGCCAACGCGGGCCTAGCGCGCTATGACGGTCTGCTTACCGCGATTCCCAATGCGGCGGTGTTGCTGTCGCCCCTGATAACCCAGGAAGCGGTGCTCTCGTCCAAGATCGAGGGTACGCACGTGACCATGGGCGAAGTCCTTGAGCTGGAGGCGGGAGGCGAGCCCCATGATGTCTCCCAGCCCAAACGGGATGATGCCGAGGAGATCGTCAACTACCGGACGGCTTTGCGAGCCTGTGTGGATTCGCTGCGAGATCAGCCGCTGACGCAGCACCTGTTGCGTCAGGCGCATGCCCTGTTGATGCAGGGCGTGCGGGGTAAGGACAAGTCGCCTGGCCAGTTCCGTAACACGCAGAACTGGATTGGTCCGAAGGGGTGCCCCATAGAGGAGGCGAGCTTCGTGCCCATCGCGCCGGAGCACCTGGGCGCGGGCATGGACTATTGGGAGGCTTATATGATCGGTGCGGACGCACTGGACCCGCTGGTGCAGTTGGCCTTGGTGCACCTAGAGTTCGAGGCGTTACACCCGTTCGAGGATGGCAATGGCCGGCTGGGACGGATGTTGATCCCACTGTTCCTGTTCACCAAGGAGGTGCTGAGTAGCCCCGATTTCTACATGAGCGGTTACCTGGAAGCGCACCGGGACGAGTATCAGGAGAGGATGAGGGCTGCATCGCGAGACAGCGCATGGACCGAGTGGTGTGCGTTCTTCCTGACGGGCATCGTGGAGCAATCCACCGAGAACGAGGAAAAGGCCCGCAATATCCTGACCCTGTACGAGTGGGTGAAGAACAAGGTGGTGGAATTGACCCATTCCCAGCATTCCATTCGCGCGGTCGACTTCCTTTTCCAACAGCCAATCTTCAAGGCGCCGGATTTCATCCGCGAATCGGGCATCCCCAGGCCGACCGCGCAGCGCATCTTGGCGGTGTTGCGGGACGACGGCTTGCTGCGCACATTGCGCCCGGGTAAAGGGCGGCGCCCCGGCATCTACGCGTTCAGTGATTTGATCAACTACGCGGAGGGGGCGCGGGTGCTTTGAGTCTCACCGGTGAGACATTAATTGTTTTGTGTCTCACAATTTGAAGAACATGAGCCACAAGGCTTGAAATGGCTTACCCGTGAGCCACAAGAACGGAATCCCGGATGATTTCTGAAGACGACCTCGAACAACTCTGCCTGACCTGGTTCCAGGACACCGGCTGGGAAACTGCCTACGGGCCGGACATCGCCCCGGATGGCGACACCCCCGCGCGGGAGGATTACCGGCAGGTGCTGTTGTCGGGTGATCTGCGCGAGGGGCTGGCGCGGCTGAACCCGGAGACCCCGGCGGAGGTGTTGGAGGAGGTGGCGCACCGGGTCGGCAAGTTCGCGGAGCCTTCCCTGGTGCAAAGCAACCGCGCCCTGCACGAGGCCCTGATCAAGGGCGTGGCCGTGGAGGTGGAGCGGGGCGGGGAGAAGCGGGGCGACAAGGTCCAGCTCTTGGATTTCGAGGCCCCGGAGAACAACCGCTTCCGGGTGGTGAGCCAGTTCACGCTGCAAGGGCCACACCACACCCGCCGACCGGATCTGGTGTGCTTCATCAACGGCCTGCCCATCGCGGTGATCGAGCTGAAGAACCCGGCGGCGGAGCAGGTGGATGTCTGGGACGCCTTCAACCAGATCGAGACCTACAAGGCGCAGATCCCGGACCTGTTTGTGTTCAACGAGGCGCTGGTGATCTCCGATGGGCTGACGGCGCGGGTGGGCTCGCTGACCGCCGACCGCGAGCGTTTCATGCCCTGGCGTGCCCGTCGAGATGAGCACGATAAGCCGCTGCTTGAGTTCGAGTTGGAGACCCTGGTACGCGGGTTCTTCGCGCCGGATCTGTTGCTGGATTACCTGCGCTATTTCGTGCTGTTCGAGCAGGGCGACGACGGGCTGATCAAGAAGATCGCCGCTTGGCACCAGTTCCACGGCGTGCGCGAGGCGGTGCGGGTGGCGGTGATCGCGGCCAGCTCGCCGCCGGAGGGCGAGCGCCTGATCCGAGATGAACGGGCGAGCTACGGCAAGCATGTGGTGCCGGGCTCGCGCAAGGGCGGCATCGTCTGGCACACCCAGGGCTCGGGCAAGAGCATCTCCATGGTCTGCTTCGCCGCCAAGCTGGCGCGACAAGCGGCCATGCGTAACCCGACCCTGGTGGTGGTGACGGACCGCAGTGACCTGGACGGGCAGTTGTTCAACACCTTCAAGGGTGCCCGCGAGCTGTTGCCGGATGCGCCGGTGCGGGCCGAGAGCCGGGGGGAGTTACGCGGGCTGCTGGAGGGGCGCGCCTCGGGCGGCATCATCTTCACCACGGTGCAGAAGTTCGCGCCGGAGGCGGGGGAGGAGCGATTCCCCGAGCTGACCGCGCGCGACAACATCGTGGTGATCGCCGACGAGGCGCACCGCAGCCAGTACGGTTTCCGCGCGGTGTTGGATGGCAAGTCCGGGCGTTACAAATACGGCTTCGCCAAGCATCTGCGCGATGGCCTGCCCAACGCGACCTTCGTGGGCTTCACCGGCACCCCGGTGGAGACGGCGGACAAGGACACCCGCGCGGTGTTCGGCGATTACGTCAGCGTCTATGACATCCAGGACGCGGTGGACGATGGCGCGACGGTGCCCATCTATTACGAGAGCCGCCTCGCCAAGCTGGACATCAACGCGGCGGAGATCGAACAGCTCAGCGATCAGGTGGACGAGGTGTTCGAGGATGAGGAGGATATCGCCGCCCGAGAACGGGCCAAGACCCAGTGGTCGGCCCTGGAGAAGCTGGTGGGGGCGGAGCCGCGCGTCGCCCAGGTGGCGGCGGATATCGTCAGCCACTTCGAGGTGCGCAACGCCGCCGCCGAGGGCAAGGGCCTGATCGTGGCCATGAGCCGGGAGATCTGCGCGCGCCTGTATGAGGCCATCGTCACCCTGCGCCCGGAATGGCACGACCCGGACCCGGCCAAGGGCGCCATCAAGGTGGTGATGACGGGTTCGGCGGCGGACAAGGCGCTGCTGCGCGCCCACGTCACCAGCGCGGGCACCAAGAAGACACTGGAGAAGCGCTTCAAGAAGGCGGATGACCCGCTCAAGCTGGTGATCGTGCGCGACATGTGGCTGACGGGCTTCGACGTGCCCAGCCTGCACACCCTGTACGTGGATAAGCCCATGCGCGACCACAACCTGATGCAGGCCATCGCCCGCGTGAACCGGGTGTTTCGCGACAAGGAAGGCGGTCTGGTGGTGGATTACATCGGCATTGCCGCCGAACTGCGCAAGGCGCTGAAGACCTACACGGAGAGCCGGGGCCGGGGCCAGCCGACCCTGGATTCGGCGGAGGCCCTGGCCAAGCTGCTGGAGCTGATGGACGTGGCGCGGGGGCTTTTGCATGGCTTCGATTACGCCGCCTACCAAGAGCGGGCCACGGCCCTGCTGATCCCCGCCGCGAACCATGTGCTGGGGCTGGAAGATGGCAAGAAGCGCTGGGCCGATGTGGTGCTCGCCATCAGCAAGGCCTTCTCCCTGTGCGGCACCCTGGACGAGGCCGTGGTCCTGCGCGAGGAGATCGCCTTTTTTCAGGCCATCAAGAACGTCATCGCCAAGGCCACGGATACCGACGCCAAGCTGTCCCAGGAGCGCCGCAACGCGGTGCTGAAACAGATCCTCGACAACGCCATCGTCGCCGAGGGCGTGGACGACGTCTTCAAGCTGGCGGGGCTGGAACGGCCCAATATCGGTTTGTTGTCCGATGCCTTTCTGGAAGAGGTGAAACAGCTGCCCCAGCGCAACTTCGCCGTGGAACTGCTGCAAAAACTGCTCAACGACGAGATCAAGTCGCGCAGCCGCACCAACGTGGTGTTGGAGAAGAAATTCAGCGAGCGCCTGCAGGCCAGCCTCAACCGTTACCGGGGCCGCGCCATCGAGAGCGCCCAGGTGATCGAGGAACTGATCGCCATGGCCCGCGAATTCCGCGAGGCCGCCAAGCGCGGCGAGAACCTGGGGCTGAGCGAATCGGAACTGGCCTTCTACGACGCCCTGGCGGACAACGAGAGCGCGGTGCGCGAGCTGGGCGACGAGGTCCTGAAACAGATCGCCTTCGAACTGACCGAGAAGCTACGCAAGAGCACCACGGTGGATTGGCAGAAACGCGAGAGCGTACGGGCGCGACTGCGGAACCTGGTGCGCATCACCTTGCGCCGTTACAAGTACCCGCCGGACAAACAGGACGAGGCGATCCGGCTGGTGTTGGAGCAGGCGGAACGGTTGTCGGATGGGTGGTCGGGGAAGACGGACTGATGGCGCGGCGGGCTTTCTACGACGTTCCAAAGGAGACCTACCTCTTCGGTTATCCGGACCTGCCCGAGGAGCAGGTACGCCAATGGGCCCTGTTTGAGTTGCTGGGACCCTACGGTTATCTGATCAGCAGTATCTGTACCGAAGTGAAGGTGAAGGTCGGTACCCGCTATCACCGCGCCGATATCGTCGTGTATCAGGACGAGTTGCCCCTGATCGTGGTTGAGTGCAAGCGGCAGGAGTACCGGGGCGCCGCCAAGTTTGATCAGGCCATGCGCCAGGCTCAGAGCTATGCCACATCACGGGAGCTGGGTGCGGAGTTCGCTGTTTTCACCAACGGCGAGGTTTGGCATGTGAGTCGTCGGGTTGGCACTGAGTGGTTGCCGGTGACGGATATTCCCCGGCGAGCCGAAACGGAGGTGATTTCCAGCACCTTGGGTGTGACTTTGAGCTCTTTGGATGACCTCCGGCCGTTGCTCGCGTTTTTTCATGAGGCCGTGCCCGACGAGCAAATCGTGGCGTATTTGGATTGCATGCAGGTCTTTTTTCACGCACCCAAGAAGATCACGGAGGGCACGAGCGATTCGTTGCGTTACGCATTGGATTTGCTCCTCCGGGCTCTCGCGGGCGGGCTTCGATATGACTCCAAAGGCGAGGATTCCGACTACGTCAATCTTCGAGCGGCCTTTCGCTATACGCTGATCTTCGTAGCGGATCGCGGTGTCGTCCCCGCGGTGGAATACGAGGGCTGGAAGGTCAACGAAATGCTGACTTTCATGGAAGACCACTTGTCAGGGCTTGTCATGCCTTCCCGTGGGGTTGGCGACCTTGACTACCACGCCGCACGCTTGGCCTTGGCTCTCGTGCAATACGGCTGGCGCCAGATCAGACATGATGGCGCGGAAAAAGGCTTTCCGCTGGTCGTGAACGAGGAGTTCTTCGCTTACCTGAATCGGGCCTTGATTCTCAATTTTGGAATTGCGCTGCCGGATCGATTGGACGAAGACGCAACGGTGAGGCTGCAAATTGCGGGTTCGTCGTTTGATCGCTGAGAGAATGGTCAATTGCGGCCGGTTCCAGGCCTGTATGGGCAAGGGATCGACCCACTGGACGGTGCGTTGTCGGGGCATGGTCGGTGCCCCTAGACGCATCCATCGCCGCATGTAGGCGGGAACGGGCACGGAAGGCGTTATGGCCAAACTCATACCCTCACTCAACAGCTGCCTGTCGCGCATGCAGTCGGGCGAGAAGCGCTTCGCCTATCGCCTCGAGTCGCATCTCGAAGATGACTATCTGTGCTGGTACGAGTCGGCGGTGGGCCGACGCGCTAAGTACACGGACTTCATCATCCTGCACCCCCTGCGCGGCCTGTTGTTGCTGGAGGTGAAGGACTGGAAGCTCGAGACCATCCAGTCCATGGATCGCGTGTCGGCGGTGTTGGTGACGGGGCAGGGGCTGAAGACGGTGGCCAACCCCCTGGAGCAGGCCCGCCAGTGCACCTATCGCCTGACGGAGCGCCTGGAGACGGACCCGCAACTGCTGCAGCCGTCGGGGCGCTACCAGGGGCGGCTGGCTTTTCCCTATGGCTACGGCGTGGTGTTGAGCCGCATCACGCGCAGGCAGTTTGAGGGCACGGACCTGGGTGACGTGATACCGGCGCACCGGGTTATCTGCAGCGATGAGATGGTGGAGAGCGTGGACGCGGAGGATTTCCAGGGACGCCTGTGGGATATGTTCAACGTGCAGTTTCCCCGCGCCCTGACCCTGCCCCAGATCGATCGTATCCGCTGGCATCTGTTTCCCGAGATCCGCATCAACAGCGAGGCCCAGAAGGAGTTGTTCACGGAGGAGCCGGACGAGTCTTCGCTGGACGCCTTGGTGCCGGACATCGTCAAGGTCATGGACCGGCAGCAGGAGCTGCTGGCGCGCAGCCTGGGCGAAGGGCACCGGGTGATCCATGGCGTGGCCGGTTCGGGCAAGACCCTGATCCTGGGCTATCGCTGCCTGTACCTGGCCAAGCTGCTGCACAAACCCATTCTGGTGCTTTGCTACAACATCACCCTGGCGGCGCGGCTGCGCGAGATGATGATCGAGCGCGGGGTGAATGACCGGGTCCACGTCTACCACTTCCACGATTGGTGCGGCGAGCAGTTGCGCAGCTTCCATGTGGACCCGCCCGCCCATGGCGGGGATTACTTCGTGCACCTGGTGGAAGCGTTGATTGCCGCCGTGGAGGGTGGGCGTGTTCCCAAGGGCCAGTACGGGGCGGTGATGATCGACGAGGGGCACGACTTCGCGCCGGAATGGCTGAAGCTGGTCTCGGGCATGGTGGACCCGGAGAGTGATTCCCTGCTGCTGCTCTACGACGATGCCCAGTCCATCTATGGCAACCGGCGCGGGCTGGATTTCAGCCTGTCCAGCGTGGGTATCCAGGCGCGCGGGCGGACCACGGTGATGAAACTCAATTACCGCAACACCGAGGAGATCCTCGGCTTTGCCTATCGTTTCGCGCGCCGCTACCTGAGCGCCGATAGTGAGACCGAGGAGCCCATTCCCCTGGTCGAGCCGGAATCGGCCGGGCGTCACGGCCCAGCCCCGGTGGTCAAGCTATTCGCCAGCTTCGACGAGGAGGCGCGCTACATCGCCCATCTGTTCGCCAAGTTGAATGAGGAGCGCGCGCTGGCCTGGGCCGATATGTGCGTCACCTTCAGCCGTCGTTGGATGGGGGCGGTGCTGGAGAAGGCCATGACCGCCGTCGGGGTGCCCTGCGTGCTGCTCGGTGACGCCCGCTCCAAGCGGGCCTTCCGCCCCGCCGATGCCAGCGTGAAGCTGATGACCATGCACAGCAGCAAGGGGCTGGAATTTCCCGTTGTCGCCGTGTGCGGCATCGGCCACATGGCGGGAGAAAAGCTGGACCCGGTGTCGGAGGCGAAACTGCTCTACGTCGCCATGACCCGTTCAACCCAGATGTTGCTGCTCACCAGTGACCGGGAGACCGCTTTCGTGGAGCCTTTGCTTGAGGTGCCGTGAGCGTTAAGTGACTTTTTATCGCTCACAAAATAGCTGATAGGTGATCGATATCCTGGTATTTATCGCTCATGAAGTGGAATTGGCAACAATCGGACTGGCCGCTTTGGCGCTATGACACGGCGGTATTGGAGCCCCTTGAACGACAGTTTCTGCTCGGTTCGGGGCGACTGCGCGGCGTTTGGGATTACCTGAGTCAGACGGACCGGGAAAAGGTCCAGATCGAGCTGCTGAGCAGCGAGGCGATCAAGACCTCGGAAATCGAAGGTCAGATGCTGGATCGTGATTCCGTGCAATCCTCGATTCGTCGGCAGTTTGGTATGCAGGTGGACCGACGGGCTGGTCCAGCTGAAAGCGGCATGGCTGAGCTGATGGTGGCGTGCTTTCGGGATTTCGGGGCCCCGCTCAGTCACGAATCCTTATTCGGATGGCATCGCTTGGTCTGCCGTGGACGGACGGACCTTCGCGAGGTCGGGGCCTATCGGAGTCATCCGGAACCCATGCAGGTGGTATCGGGTCCGGTCTATCGCCCGAAAGTCCATTTCCAAGCCCCGCCGTCGGAGAGCGTTCCGGCGGAGATGGAGGCCTTCATCAATTGGCTCGGAGCGGCGGATTTGCCTGCGCTTGCCAAGGCGGCCCTGGTACAACTGTATTTCGTCTCGATTCACCCCTTTGAGGATGGCAATGGGCGTCTGGGCCGCGCTTTGAGTGAAAAGGTTCTGGCCCAATTACTGGGGCAACCGAGCCTGCTGGCCCTATCTCGGCAGATCGAGAAGAAGCGGAAGGGCTACTACGACGCCTTGGCCGACAACAATCGCGAGATGGACGTGACGGGCTGGGTGGAATGGTTCGGGCAAACAGCCTTGGAGGCACAGCAGTACTCTAACGATCTGATGGACCTCGTGATTGCCAAGACCAAGCTGCTTGATCGTTTGCGCGGGGCGATCAATCCGCGCCAGCAGAAAGCCTTGCTCCGATTGTTCGATGCTGGCCCCGAAGGGTTCATCGGAGGGCTAAGTGCTTCAAACTATCGATCCATCACCGGGGCGCCCGCCGCGACCGCGCGACGGGATCTTTCCGACTTGGTAGACAAGGGGGCGTTAACTCGGACTGGGGAAAAGAGAGGGACGCGCTACTGGTTGAATACAACAACCGCCTCTTCGTAGAAGGGAGGCTGTCTCTAGCGCTCCGGTGAATTGAGCAATTCCTGGATGTTCTCGTCCGTCAGGCCACGCTGCTCCGCCCGCTCAGAAATGATTCTGGCAACGTCATTCAGGTCGTTCTCCACGCGATCCAATTTGTTGTCGGAAGTCGCGGATTTTGGCTGTTTAAGTTTGGTCATCTTGGTGTTGTTGGACATCCAAACTCTACCCTGCTGTGGAGACTGATCAACATTACCGTAACGGCTGGTCAGATTTCGCCAGGCTGACGCCTCGACGAAAGCAAGTTTGCGTCTCTGCACAGCCGGTCTCGCTACGCGGCCCGATTGCTTGAGACGCTAACTTGTTGGGGAGACCCCAAACCCCCTTTTCGCGGACGCCCTATTCAGTCCGCGTGGGCCGCTGAAGCCGACCCAAGCCCGAGGGGCAGAGATCAACCGCTGCCGCTCCAAATCGGCTTGCACAAACATTGCGCCTTCCTCCTTCACCCATACACTGAGGAAAACAAGCAATGGAACAAGGTCAACTGATACTGACGCCGACCACGCCAGAGGAGGCCCACGCCTACGAGCGCATGGTGCGCTATCGGCGGGAATATTGGCAGCAGTACAAGCACAACAAGCGCGTTTACGGCACGCTGACACCTGAAGAGTATGCCGAGATCAAGGCCATGGCTGACGCCAATGGTCGGCCCGTTTGGCAGGAGATCTGGCAGCAGTCGCTGGCCTACCGGCAGAAGCGCTATCTCCCTCCTGAGGATGTGAAAGAGGAGATCAGTAAGCTCTACGCGGAGCTGCGGCAGTTCAACGATTCGGTTCGTCAGCTAGCCGAGAAGAACAATCTGTTTGGCCGCATGCGGATGCCCCCGGCCATCAGTGATCGTATCAGCGAGCTGGAAGCCCGCATTGAACGCTTCACCAAGAAGCCCTGGATCACGTCATGATCATCAAATCCATGTCGCGCAAGTCACCAGGCTTCGGGCAGCTGATCGGGTATCTCGACAAGGGGTAGCGTGGCACGCCGCGTTTCTCCCGGAACCTCTATGCGTCCGTTGCGAACCCGAGGGCCATCGAACAGGAGTTCGAAGGCAACTACCGCTACTTGCCCAAGCGAAAGAATGGAAATGGGCTCTACCACGAGATCATCGTCCTCGATAAGAAGACGGGGCTTAGCCCGGAAAAGGAGAATGAAATCCTCCTCGATCTGGCGGCCTTCTACAGCGAACGCCGGGCTCCCCAGCAGTTGGTCTACGGCCAGATTCATGAGGACCAGGATCATCGGCATATCCACCTGATGATCTCCTCCAATGCGATCAAGTCGGATCGGAGGCTGCGACTCACCAAGGCTCAGTTCGCCGAGATTCAGAAGGAGGTGGAGAGCCGTCTGATTGAACGGTATCCGGAGATGAAGGCCCGCCGGATTTACACGCGCACGGAAGATCCGTCTCGGCTCAAAACCTCCACGCGTGAGGGTGAACTGGAACGCCGTACCGGCAAGCCCTCCCGGAAACGAGAGCTGAGGGAGACCCTTCAACGGGAATTCGCCCAGGCCGCAAGCATGGAAGCCTTGGAAACCGCGCTCAAAGTCGAAGGCCTGGCGATGTATTCCCGAGGAAAACAGGTCGGAGTAGAGCCGCTGGATGAAGGTCGTCGGTTTCGTCTCAAGACGTTGGGCGTGGAGGCCGAATACGGGCACTGAAACAGCGGCTTGAATGGGAAAGTTTTGGGACGGGTCGCCAGCCTATGCGGATTCCATCGAGCCGGGGATGGCTTGGTATCGGGAAACCCTGAAAGCGGATTGGGCTACTCCCAATGATGTTAAAGCACAATTCTCACCGTGGCAGTCATGCTGCGTAGCGCCGGAGAGTGGGCGGCTAACCACACGTTTCAGGTGACCTTGAACCTCCCCCGGTTGTTCGGAAGTACCCGGCACGTTAATAAGTGTCAGTGTGATTGATTTCACCCCGTATACCGCACACCCGTAACGTAATAGACCAACTCACCTTTCGGTCCGCTCACGCGCACCTCGGCATCCACGCCCTTTTTCAGCAACGCCCGTGCCACGGGGGAATCGATGCTGATC
>JBMYTY010000017.1:0-11774 GCA_049604855.1 Gammaproteobacteria bacterium
GCCGACTTCTGCCCCGGGGACTGCGACTGGTCGACAGCGCCGAGGACAATGCCTCCCTGGCGCGCCTGAGCGACAGCTTCGCCCTCAACCTCACCGCCATGAGCTTATTAGCCCTTCTGGTTGGCGCCTTTCTCATATTCAATGCCATCAGTTTCTCGGTGGTGCAGAGACGGGCCGTGTTCGGCCGACTGCGCGCCGTGGGCGTGACCGGTTCGGAGATCATGGCCACGGTGATATTCGAAGCCGCGCTCCTGGGGCTGGCGGGCACGGTTCTGGGGCTGGTTCTGGGTGTTGCCCTGGGTTCGGCACTCATCGATCTGGTGGTCCGCACCATCAATGATCTCTACTTCGCCCTGTCGGTATCCGAGGTCCAGGTGGAACCGCTGTCCCTGCTCAAGGGACTGATCCTGGGTCCGGCCACCACCCTGCTTGCCGCACTGGCCCCTGCCTGGGAGGCGGCGCGGAGCCAGCCGGTGACGGCCATGACCCGCTTTGACATCGAACGGCGCACCCACCGTGCGGTGCCCTGGGCCGCCGCCGCGGGGATCGGGGTGCTCGGGCTCGGATATGGCCTGGCCTACCACGCCCCGGGCGGGATTCTGGCCGGCTTCGCGGGCTTGTTCCTGGTCTGTATCGGGGCCGCGTTGCTGGCGCCCGCCTTCCTCCTGGGCTGGACCCACGCCGTTCAACCCGCGGCGGATCACCAGGTGATCCACGGCGTCCTGCGCACGGTTCGACGCAATCTCAGCCGACTATCCGTCGCCAGCGCGGCCTTGATGATTGCCCTGTCCGCGACCGTGGGCGTGGGCATCATGGTCAGCAGCTTCAAACATACCGTGGACATCTGGCTCGGCGATTTGCTGGCGGCGGACGTGTATGTCACCGGCGCCACTGCCCTGCAGGGCGACAGCAACGCCAGCCTGCCCATGGAAACGGTGCGTCGCCTGCAAGGGCACCCGGATATCACCGCCCACTCCACTTACCGACACGTGGACATTCCCCTCGGCGACCACAAAGCGGAAGTCGTGGCGGCGGAGCTGGCCGAACGGAACCGCGCCGGTTACCAGTTCCTCACCGGTGGCGCGCAGGCCTGGGATGGATTCGATCATGCCGACGTCGTACTTATTTCCGAGCCACTGGCCCACAAGTTGAAGCTGGGAGTCGGTGACCGCCTCGAACTGCTCACGCCCGATGGCGTGCATGGATTTCACATCAACGCCGTGTTCCGGGACTTTGGCTCCGAGCACGGCCGTGTGCTCATGAACCGACTGCGTTACGCCGAACTGTGGGGTGATGAGACCATCAACACCCTCGCCCTGTTCGGACCACCGGGCACCGAACCGGTAGCAATGATCGAGCGCCTGTTGGCCACGCTTCCCGCCCCGGAACAGGTCCACGCCACGGCGGCCTCGGCCATCCATGAGCATTCCATGGAGGTCTTCGACCGCACCTTCGCGGTCACCGAGGTACTGCGCATCCTCGCCGTCGGAGTGGCATTCATCGGCGTCCTCAGTGCCCTCATGGCCCTGCAACTGGAGCGGGCACGCGAGTTCGCCGTACTGCGTGCACTGGGCACCACCCGCCTGGGACTGGCCCGCCAGATCGGCATGGAAACCGTGTTCGTCGCGCTCATCGCGGGCATCGGCTCGATCCCCACCGGCATGGCCATGGCCATGATTCTCATCGACAGTATCCAACTGCGGGCCTTCGGTTGGACCATGCCGTTCCAGTCCGATCCCAAGGTGGTCGCCGAGGCCATAATCGTGGCGATGCTCGCTGCCCTGCTCGCCGCCGCGTATCCGGCCTGGCGCGCGGCCATGGCCGAACCGGCCGCGGCATTGCGCGAGGAATGATGCCGCCCCCCACGGACATCCGCCCATGAAGCCGACCGCACGCGCGGTGAGGATCGCTTTCGCCGTTCTCGCCTTCGCCGGGGTCACCGCCCTGGGCCTGATCGCCGCTCCCGATGGCGGAAAGGACGGTGCCTCTGAACCCGCTGCCAGCCCGCTGGGTGAATGGTTGGGGGATGCCCGCTCCGACACCGGCTTCGCCCGCGCCCTGGAACCCGTTCCCCTGGAGTTTCCGCGCGACCATGGCCCCCACCCCGATTACCGGGTCGAATGGTGGTACTTCACCGGAAACCTGACGGGTATGGACGCGGGCGAATATGGCTACCAGCTCACCCTGTTCCGCTTTGGACTGGCCCCCGGCGAGGCCGACGCGGATGCAAATCCCTGGCGAACCCACCAGGTATGGATGGGGCATCTGGCGATCAGCGACATCGATGCGGCCACGCACCACCATGCCGAGCGACTCAGCCGCGGCGGCCCACCCAATGCGCCGGAGCGGGCGCTGGCCGGTGCACGGACCCCGCCTCTCGCCGTCTGGCTGGACGATTGGTCCATCACATCCCGTGCCGACGAGGGCCCGGCCCCCGGCTCCGCGGACGCAGGCCCTTTTCCCCTCGTCTTGAAAGCCAGCGACGGGGGGTATGGCCTGGAACTGCTGCTCAGCCCCGGCAAACCGCTGGTGTTGCAGGGTGAGGCCGGGCTGTCCCGCAAGAGCGCGGAACCCGGCAACGCCTCCTACTACTACAGCTACACCCGCCTGCCCACGCGCGGTCACATCCACATGGACGGACGACGCATCGAGGTCAGCGGGCAGAGTTGGATGGATCGTGAGTGGAGCACCTCCGCCCTGGCCGACGACCAGGCGGGCTGGGACTGGTTCTCGCTGCAACTGGACGATGGTCGAGACCTCATGTTCTACCGCATGCGCCGCAAGGACGGCGGCACGGACCCGGCCAGCGGCGGTGTGCTCGTGGCCCGCGACGGCACCAGCACGCCGATCAGCGCCCGGGATGCCCTGCTCACGCCCCTGCACCACTGGACCAGCGACCATTCAGGCCGCCGTTATCCGGTTGAATGGCGGCTGCGCCTACCCGCCCACGATCTGGACGTAACCGTTCGCGCCCGCTTTCCGGATCAGGAGATGCGCACCCGGGTGACCTACTGGGAGGGGGCGGTCGCGGTCCAGGGCACCCACAACGGCAAGGGTTACCTGGAAATGACGGGCTACGCCGGGCGTTGAGTAAGACGGGCACATGACACTTCAGGTTGCCCGTCCGCTTTGCCCCCCCGCCGGGATATGGGACCATCGCGCGGCCCGCCACCCCGGCTGGAACGCGAACTTGTGGCCCTCGAACCGGGTCACATGGGCTCCCCGGGACACGCGCCCCGGACAGAACAACGGCAGCCCGTTCCGGAGACTGCCCCGAACAAACCACAGAGGATTCTTCATGCCCCTTATCAATCGCCGCCTGATCACCACCGCGGCCTGTCTCACCCTGCTCGTCGCCGCCCCCGTTCAGGCCTCCGAACTGACCGCGGAAGGCATGACCCACGAGCAGAAGATGAGCTACCTGCAGGGTTACGGCCTGGGCCTGAAACTCAAGCAGAGCGATTTCGAACTGGACCCCGAGGCCTTTGCCCTGGCCGTGCGCGATGCCCTGGGCGGAACCGATTCCAAGCTCAGTGATGAGCAGGCGAATGAAACGCTCAAGGCGGAAAAGGCGCGTCAGCTTGCCGAGATCGAGGCTGCCTCCAAGGACAATGTCGACAAGGGCAAGGCCTACATGGCCGAGAACAAGAGCAAGGATGGCGTCAAGGAGCTGGTGAGCGGCGTCCAATACCGCGTGATCAAGTCCGGTGACGGCAAGGGCAAGACCCCGAAAGAAGACGACAACGTATCCGTCCACTATGAAGGCACCCTCATCGACGGCACCGTGTTCGACAGCTCCTACCAGCGCGGAGAACCCGTCGAGTTCCAGGTTGGCGGGGTGATCCCCGGTTTCCAGGAGGCCCTCATGGCCATGAAAGAGGGCGACAAGTGGGAAGTGGTCATTCCGCCCCACCTGGCCTATGGACCGCAGGGTGCCGGCGGCAAGATCGGTCCGAACGAGACCCTGATCTTCCAGCTCGAACTGCTGGGCGTGAAATAAGGTTCGCGAATGCCGGGGTTCGGGCCGGTACTCCCTCCGGGCGGCCCCCGGTCAGATCGCGAACGGGCGGCTTCGGCCGCGATCACCGCGCCGCGCCACGGTTTGGCATCCGTGAATCGGCGTTCCGAGTTGATCGTGGCTGAAACCGTTCCGCCGTCACCCCGTCTTCCCCGCCGCTGAATCCGCGGCCGCCAAGTTCATCCGAGGCTCCGTATGCCGCGCACCGCCTTTCTCACGGCCTTCACCCTTGCGACGATTCTCTGCCACCCGCCGTTGGCGCAGGCAGAGCCCACCCATGCGGTCGCCCTGCACGGCGAGCCGAGACACGCGGCCGACTTCGCCCATTACGATTTCGTCAATCCCGCCGCGCCCAAAGGGGGCACCGTGCGCCTGGCCAGCCTGGGTGCCTTCGACAGCCTCAATGGATTCATCCTCAAGGGTGATCCGGCGCCCGGTATCGGCATGATCTACGACTCGCTGACCACCCATTCGCCGGACGAACCCTTTACCGAGTACGGTCTGCTCGCCGAGACCATCGATATCGCCCCGGACCGCTCATCGGTGACCTACACCCTGCGCCCCGAGGCCCGCTGGCACGACGGAAAGCCCGTGACCGCCGACGACGTGGTCTTCACCCTCAACATCCTGCGCGAAAAGGGCCACCCGCACTTCCGCGGCTACTACGCCAGCATCGAGAAGGCCGAGGCCCTTGACGAGCGCACCGTGAAGTTCAGCTTCAAGCCGGGCGACAACCGGGAGCTCGCCCTGATCACCGGCCAGTTGGCCGTGTTGCCCAAGCACTACTGGGAGGGCCGTGATTTCACCAAGACCACCCTGGAGCCACCCCTGGGCAGCGGGCCCTACAAGGTGGAGAAGCTGGAAGCGGGCCGCGACATCAGCTACCTCCGCGTAAGCGACTACTGGGGCAAGGACCTCGCGGTGAACCAGGGTCGGTTCAACTTCGAACGTATCCGCTACGACGTCTACCGTGACTCCACCGTGGCCCTGGAAGCGTTCAAGGCGGGCGATTTCGATTTTCGCGCCGAAAACTCATCAAAGGCCTGGGCGACGGCGTATGACATCCCCGCCGTTCGCGATGGCCGCGTCATCAAGGAAGAAATCGCCGACCACAGTTCCCAGGGTATGCAGGGCTTCGTGTTCAACACCCGCCGCGCCCTGTTCAGCGACCGCCGGGTACGCGAGGCCATCGGGCTCGCTTTCGATTTCGAATGGTCCAACAAGAACCTGTTCTACGACGCCTACACCCGATCCGTGTCGTATTTCTCCAACACCGAGATGGCCGCTTCCGGCAAACCGGATGCCGCGGAACTCGCCCTCCTGGAGCCTTTCCGGGGGCAGGTGCCGGACAGCGTCTTCGACGCGGCCTATGAACCGCCCGTCACGCGCGGCGATGGCCGGATTCGCCCCCAGTTGCGCAAGGCCACGCAACTGCTGAAAGCGGCGGGCTGGCGCATCCAGGGCGGCAAGCTGGTCGATGCCCAGGGCAAGCCCTTCGAATTCGAACTGCTCCTGGTCTCGCCCCTGTTCGAACGCATCGGCCTGCCCTTCAAGCAGAATCTGCAGCGCCTGGGCATCACCATGAACCTGCGCACCGTGGACACCGCCCAGTACATCGAACGCATCCGCGGTTTCGATTTCGACATGGTCGTGTCCACCTTCGGCCAATCCCTGTCACCGGGCAACGAACAGCGCAACTACTGGTCCAGCGAAGCGGCGGAGACGCGCGGCTCGCGGAACCTGATGGGGCTGAAGAGCCCGGCCGTGGATTCGCTGATCGACACGATCATCTCCGCCAACACCCGCGAAGACCTGGTCACCGCCTGCAAGGCCCTGGACCGCGTGTTGCGCGCCGAGCACCTGCTGGTGCCCAACTGGCACACCCGGGTCCACCGGGTGGCCTACTGGAGCAAGCTCAAGCGACCGGAAACCATGCCCCGATACTCCCTGCCGCTGGATATCTGGTGGGTGGAGTAGGCACCGGGTGCCAAACTTGAGTGTCCATTTTTGAATGATGAATGCCGTCGCAGCCCGCGACGCGGGTGGTGTCGTCTCCATCACTACCGGCGCCCGCGCGCCATCGGGTAGCCGTTGGCACCGCCATCACAACCCCCCATTCAAATTTCAAAATCCATAACTCAGAATCCCGTCGATGGCTTCCTACATCCTCCGCCGCCTGCTGCTGATCATTCCGACGCTGTTCGGAATCATGGTGGTGAACTTCATCATCGTGCAGTCGGCACCGGGTGGCCCGGTGGAGCAGGCTATCGCACAGATCGAAGGCCATGGCGACGTGGCCACGGCGCGCATCACCGGCAGCGCCCAGAGTGAGGCCGGGGGACGCCAGACCACCGCCGGTGACGGGGGAGACTCCAACTACATCGGCGCGCGTGGTCTGGATCCGGACCTGATCGTGGAACTGGAGCGGATGTATGGCTTCGACAAGCCCGCCCACGAACGCTTCTGGGACATGATCATCCGCTACGTGAGCCTGGACTTCGGCGACAGCTTCTACCGGGACCAGTCGGTCATGTCCCTGGTGGCGGACAAACTGCCGGTGTCCATCTCCCTGGGGCTGTGGACCACGATCATCATCTACCTGATCTCCATCCCCCTCGGCATTCGAAAGGCCGTCACCGATGGCAGCCGCTTCGATGTCTGGACCTCCGCCGTGGTCATCATCGGAAATGCCGTTCCCGCCTTCCTGTTCGCCATCCTGCTGGTGGTGCTGTTCGCGGGCGGCTCCTTCCTGGACATCTTTCCCCTGCGCGGCCTGGTCTCCGACAACTGGGACGCCCTGCCCTGGTACGCCAAGATCGCCGACTACTTCTGGCACCTGACCCTGCCCATCATCGCCATGGTCATCGGCGGCTTTGCCACGATCACCATGCTCACCAAGAATTCCTTCCTCGAGGAGATCCACAAGCAATATGTGGTCACGGCCCGCGCCAAGGGTCTGACGGAGGAGCGGGTGCTGTACGGGCATGTCTTCCGCAACGCCATGCTCATAGTGATCGCCGGCGTTCCCGGTGCCCTGGTGAGCATTTTGTTCACCTCCTCACTGCTCATCGAAGTCATCTTTTCCCTGGATGGTCTCGGACTGCTCGGCTTCGAGGCGACCATCAACCGGGACTACCCGGTCATGTTCGGAACCCTGTTCGTTTTCACCTTGCTGGGGCTGGTCCTCAACCTGATTTCCGACCTCATGTACGTGGTCATCGACCCACGTATCGATTTCGAGAGCCGACACCAATGAGCCCGGATTCCCAACCACCGCTGTCCCCGTTTCACCTGGCTTTCCCCGTGGACGACCTGGAAGCGGCCGAGGCCTTTTACACCGGCGTGCTGGGCTGCGGGACCGGCCGTCGCAGCGATCACTGGATCGACTTCAACCTCTACGGCCATCAGATCGTCGCCCATCTGGGCGGCCGTTCCGCCCGCATCGAGAACCCGGTGGACGGTCATGACGTGCCCGTGCCCCACTTCGGGCTCATCCTCCCCTGGGAGCAGTGGCATGAGCTGGCCGACCGCCTGCGCGCGGCAAACACCGTTTTCGTGATCGAGCCCTATATCCGCTTCGAGGGCGAGGTCGGGGAGCAGGCCACTCTGTTCTTCCAGGACCCGGCGGGTAATGCCCTGGAGTTCAAGTCCTTCAAGGATCCCAGCCAGATCTTCGCGGCCGGATAGATGATTCACCGTAACGACGGAAGTCCGGATAGCCGGTGCGCGCCGCGAAGAACTTCCCGTTCCGGCGTCACACCGCTGCACCTTTCCGACGCGCAACGACCCGCTTAGCCGCCTATGTCCCCCATCAACCAACGCCGTTTCCAGCAATTCCGCGCCAATCGCCGGGGCTGGTGGTCGTTGTGGATATTCCTGGTCCTTTTCGTGCTCAGCCTGTTCGCCGAGTTGATCGCCAACGACAAACCCATCGTGGTGAACTACGACGGCGACTGGTTCTTCCCCGTGGCCGTCGCCTACCCGGAGACCCGCTTCGGCGGCACCTTCGAAACCGAGGCGGAATACCGCGAACCCGAGGTCCGGGAACTGATCGAGGCCAGGGGTTGGATGCTGTGGCCACCCATCCGCTACCACTACGATTCCATCAACTACGCCGCTACCCACCCCGCCGCCCCGTCAGCGGAAAATCTACTGGGCACGGATGATGGCGGTCGCGATGTGGCCGCGCGGCTGATCTATGGCTTTCGCATCTCCGTGTTGTTCGGGCTCACCCTGACCCTGTTCAGCACCTTGATCGGCGTGGCCGCCGGGGCCGTACAAGGCTATTTCGGCGGTTGGGTGGACCTGCTCATGCAGCGCTTGATGGAAATCTGGGGCGGCATGCCACAGCTGTTCCTGCTCATCATCCTGGCCAGCATCGTCACACCCAATTTCTGGTGGCTGCTGGGGATCATGCTGTTGTTCTCCTGGATGGCCCTCGTCGGCGTGGTGCGCGCGGAATTCCTACGCGGTCGGAACTTCGACTATGTGCGCGCCGCGCGCGCCCTGGGCGTCTCCGACGCCGTGATCATGGTCCGACATGTATTACCCAACGCCATGGTGGCCACGATCACCTTTTTGCCGTTCATCCTCACCGGTTCCATCGTCACGCTCACATCGTTGGACTTCCTCGGCTTCGGTCTGCCCCCGGGCTCTCCATCGCTGGGTGAATTGCTCAACCAGGGAAAGAACAACCTGCAGGCGCCTTGGCTGGGTCTGACCGCCTTCGCCACCATCGCGCTCATGCTGAGCCTGCTGATTTTCGTGGGTGAAGCCGCCCGCGATGCCTTCGACCCGCGCAGGCTGGGCCTGGTCAGCCGTCGATGACCAAACCCGCTTCCGCTCCGCCACGCGCGGTCACGTTCGCCGAATCATGCTCGCGGAATCATGATTCCGGCCCCTGTACCGCCCACGGCACGAACAAACATCGTACAAGCGCACCCCATGGACAGGTTTCGAACACGCCTTAACGCAATTTCTCAAGTAATTTCGTCCTTTGCCCATTGACACAGCACGTTCAAGTGTGGAACTTCGAGCAAAACCTAAGGAACCTCTGATTTATTCATGGTGCGAGCTGATCGGCGTGCATGGTCGTCCAGATCAAGGCGCGGATCGCCCGGAATAGCGGGCTCTCTTTCGAAGATTCGCAACGCGGAGATGGACGATCAGGTGCGTCGAGACGCCGTGCGATGAATAGATCAGAGGTTCCCTAGGGATTGTTTCCCAAGCTGGCTTTAAACCGCCTTTCGGGGCCGTCAATGTCGCATCCCGACCGATCTCACCATCGGCCGGGGTGGCGGAACCTTCGGAGGTCCGATATGGACTACATGATCATCTTCTACCTCGGTCTGCTCCTGGGGGGCACGGCGGGCTTTCTGCTAGCCACGTCGCTGTGCACCACCAAGGGTGATAAAGGTGAATCCGCCACCGGGGTCAGCCCCGGCGCCTAAACCCGGGGAAGCCCGCCCGGGTAAGCCCACCCGGGCAAGCATGTCCGGGCGGGCACGCCGTCCCCTACCGGGCCGCGGATCCAAGGAAAACAGGTACTCCAGAGCCCATGGCCTACCCCATTGCCCTTTTTCACCCGACCACCGTCTTGATGGTCGATGACGAACTGGGCTTTCTGCAAAGCGTGGTCTTGGACCTGCCCCAGGACCTCCCGGTGCGCATCACCGATTCCCCGGCGACACTGATCAGCGAGGTCGCCCACCTGGGTGATGGCCTGGTGGTACCGAACAACGGCCAGGGCAACCCGTGCACGGACTCACCGCTGTTCGATGGCCTGGAAGGTCGACTGCGCGACTCCGGCCGCTATCGCACGCCCTCGGTCATCGTGGCCGATTACGACATGCCCGGCATGAACGGCCTGGAGTTGGCCGCGAATCTGCGGTCCACGGGGGTCGGGATCATTCTCCTCACCGGCAAGGCGGACGAACGAATCGCCGTCGAGGCCTTCAACGACGGGCGCATCCAGCGCTACATCAACAAGAGCAGCCCCGACCTCGGCGAGCGGCTCGCGGGCTACATACGCCAGTTGCAGGAAAATCACATGGCCACCCAGGCGCAGATGTTCCAGGCCATCAGCCGCGCGCCGTGGCCCACCTTCATCCGGGACCCGGCGATCTATGCCTACATGGCCGAACTACGCCGCGACAACGACATCACCGAGTGGTACGCCTCCGCCCAGCCTCCGGGCTTCATCCTTCTCGACGCGGAAGGTCGATTGTCCCGTCTGCTGGTCATCGGCGAGTCGGAGCTGCGCACCCACCTCGAGGTATGCGAGGGTGAGGACGCCCCCGAGGCACTCATGCAGGCCCTCGCCAGCGGCGAGGTGGCCCCCCTGTTTGACACCGACGACGGCTACTACCACCGCGACATGAACAACTGGGCCGAATCACTGCTTCCGGCGCGCACCATCACCGGCATGGAGCGTTACCGGGTGTGCATGGTGACGGGGGATATACACCTCGGCCCCTGCGATGGACACATATCGGGGCTCAACACCTACCTCTCGCACATGGATGAACAAGGCCTGGAGATATCCGACGACTATGCCTGAGTCCAATCTGCTGAGCATCGATGGACTGTCCGTCGCGTTTCACAGTGGTGTACCGGAGATCGCCCCCGCCGTGGTGCGCGATGCACACATCGATATCCGTCCTGGCGAGACCGTGGCCCTGGTGGGTGAGAGTGGGTCCGGAAAATCCGTCACCGCCCACTCCATCCTCCAACTACTGCCCTCGAACGCCACCTACCGAAGCGGCCGTATCCTTTTCGAAGGTCATGATCTGCTGACCAACGACGAGTCCACCATGCGCGCGGTGCGCGGTAACCAGATCGCCATGGTCTTTCAGGAGCCCATGACCGCGCTCAATCCCCTGCACAACGTGGAGCGGCAGATTTCCGAGGGTCTGCTCCTGCACCGGGCCATGAATGCGAGCCAGGCGCGAGCAGAGGCCCTGGAACTGCTGCACAAGGTAGGCATCCGAGATCCCGAATCCCGCCTCAAGTCCTATCCCCACGAGCTGTCGGGGGGGCAGCGGCAACGGGTCATGATCGCCATGGCCCTGGCCAATCGCCCCAAGCTGCTCATCGCCGACGAACCCACCACCGCCCTGGACGTCTCCGTGCAGGCCCAGATCCTGGACCTGCTGGAAGAGCTCCAGGCCGAACTGGGCATGGCGATCCTGCTCATCACCCACGACCTCGGCGTGGTCCAGCGCATGGCCAAGCGTGCCTACGTGATGCAGTTGGGCCGCATCGTCGAACAGGGGGCCGTTTCAGACATCATGGAACGCCCCCAACATCACTACACCCAGCGCCTGATCGCCTCTCAGCCCAGTGGCGCCCCCGAGCGCGATCGTGACGCCGGCGATACCGTTCTCAAAGCCACCGACGTCAAGGTCTGGTTCCCCATCCGCACCGGCCTGCTCAAGCGCACCACCGGCCATATCAAGGCCGTGGACGGCATCGAGGTTTCAGTCCGTGCCGGACGGACGCTGGGCATCGTCGGCGAAAGCGGGTCCGGCAAATCCACCCTCGCCCTCGCCCTGCTGCGCCTGCTCAAGAGCAAAGGCGAGCTGGAATTCGACGGCGAAGACCTGCGACGCAAGGGCAAGTCCGCCCTGCGCGACCTGCGCAGCGCCATGCAGATCGTCTTCCAGGACCCCTTCTCCAGTCTCAGCCCACGCCTGTCCATCGGCGAGATCATCGGGGAAGGACTGCGCGTACATGAGACACGACTCAACCCGGAAGG
>JBMYTY010000018.1:0-11703 GCA_049604855.1 Gammaproteobacteria bacterium
CATCCAAAGCGCCTACGAAGTGTTGAAGGACAAGGACAAACGTGAGGCCTACGAGCGCTTCGGCGATCAGTGGGAGGCCGCGCTCAACGCCAAGAAGGCGGGCGGCTATTCATGGGATGACATGTCCCGCGGTGGTGGCCCCGGCGGGCCCGGTGGTTTCGGGGGCGGTTTCGGTGGTGGGTTCGAGGGCGGCGATTACAGCGACATCTTCGAATCCATGTTTGGCGGACGACGGGGTGGCTTCGGTGGTCGGCGCGCGCCCCGCGACGAGGAGGCGACCATCCGATTGACCCTCGAGGACGCCTTCGAAGGTGGCGTTCGACACCTCACCCTTAACGGTCGGACGGTCAAGGTGCGTATTCCGGCGGGGGTATCGGACGGCAAGAAAATCCGCCTGCGCGGGCAGGCATCGAGCGGTGGTGACCTGTTGCTGAACGTGGTCCTCAATCCCCACGCCACCTTCCGCGCACAGGACCAGGATATTCACGTCGACCTGGCGCTCGCGCCCTGGGAGGCGGCATTGGGCGCCCAGGTCCAGGTGCCGACGCTGGGGGGCAAGGTGGGCATGAAGATACCCGCCGGATCCCAGAGCGGACGCAAGCTGCGCATGAAGGGCCGTGGCCTGCCGGGGAAGACGCCCGGCGACCAATATGTACATCTGAAGATCATCAACCCGCCCACGGAGGGACGCGCCAAGGAGTTGATGGAGCAGATGCGTGACGAGCTGGAGTTCGACCCGCGGGCCTGACCACCCGGAACCCGGGGTGCGGCGGGCTTCCGCGGGCCTATGGCTCGCTATCCGTTACCCGTACCTATGGTGCCAGCGACTCCGGTTGATACCATCCAGCCGGTTTCAGCTCGGCAGCTACCCGGGAGCGTGCGTGACTATGAAGTGGAAAAAGAAGATCTGGGTCTTCGACGACATCATTCCGAAGGAGCATCAGGAGGCCATCAAGTCGACGCTGCTGGGGTCGTCGTTCAATTGGTCTTTCGTCGAGGACGTGACCGGTGGTGGTTCCCGGGACAAGCGACCGGCGTTCAGCCATACCTTCATCAGGGACGGCATCGTCAGCACCAGCGAGCAGAACATCCGCTTGCTCCAGCCCATGTGGCTCAAGTGCATGGAACGGATCAACCAGAAGACCAAGAGCCAGGGTGAGTACTCGGCGATCAAGTCACGCACTTTTCTGCAATTGCCCCTGGCCAACCTGCGCGGAAGCGAATACGACGCCCATCACATCGACCTGATGAATGAGCACTTCGCGATGCTCTACTACGTTTGTGATTCTGACGGCGATACGGTCCTGTTCGAGAACATGTACAGCCGGGAGACCCCCGGTGCGCCTGCCCCCGGTGAACTGAAGGAGAGGAAGCGGGTTCGGCCCAAGCAGGGTCGTGTTGTGGTGTTCGATGGGTTCTATTGGCATACCGCGACCCAGCCGAGGAAGTCCGTGCGCTGCGTTATCAATACGGATGTCATTCAGAACACATGAGACCGGCCGGGGCTGTGTCCGCGAGTGCCCGCCACGTGGCCGGGGGGCCGGACGAAATCGAGTCCCCGGGTCGAGCAACCACATGGTGCGTGGGGTTGTGAGTCAGAACTAATCTCAAGGGTTTTTGATCAAGTCATAAAATCATGGGTAAACTGTGCGGAAAACGACGCGCTTTTGATTCGATAACAAAAGATGCACCCCAGAATGTGCTAAGGGGCTGAGATAAGGCCTTGGGTGTGGGAGCGAGGTAGAGAATGGCGAATAGCCGACCATTGGCTGATACGACCGCTAAGCCACGGTGCCTGCGCATCGTGCTCGGGATTGCCTTTTCCATGAGTGTGGTGACGACAGTCTCGGCGGCTGACGACAGCTACCTGGATGCGCTCGACGCGGAAGCGGCGAAGACGGTGGTTCAGACCAGTGACAAGGACGAGGTGGCCGTCGATGCCCCGGAAGCCGCTGCCCCAGTTGATGCCGCGGCCGATGCGGCGGCGGGTGGACTTGCTGGAATGGAAGCCTTTCTGCTCAACCACGCCGAAGGTACCTACAAGCACTTCTATTCCAAGCTGGACGATGCCAAGAAGAGTGTCGTGCTCGAACAATTCACGCAGAGCCAGGACCTGAAAAACCTGCGCCGAAAGATCATCGAACTGTATACGGATCGATAAGAGAGAGACCGCCAATGAGGAAACGCAACACCATTCTTTTCAGCATCCTGGTCGTAACGGGGCTTGCCCTGGGGGGCGGCGCGGCCCACGCCAAGGATGGAGAGGTTCGCCTCACCAAGGACAAGGCGCACATCGACGTCAAGGTGGGTAACAAGGGTTACCGGATCGAGCGCAATCAGGATCAGGACCACCAGATCACCGGGGCTTTCGCGAAAACGTCGCGCAAATGTCCGCCTTTCTGCATCCAGCCGCGCAGTGTCGCCCCCGGGGTCACCACCGTGGCGGAATTGGAGTTTTTTGATTTCGTTGAGGAAAAGGTCAATACCGGTCGCGGGCTGATCATCGACGCACGCACGCCGTCCTGGCACCAGCGCGGTACGATCCCGGGCTCCGTCAACATCCCGTTCACCGCGTTCGGAAAGCCGTCCGGCGACCTCGAGTTGATCGAGGCAATGGAGACGATTGGAGCCCGACAGATGGCGGCTGAATCATCCAGTGGTTTCTCACTGGCCAAGGCCCTGAGTGCCATCGGCATCGCCGAGGATGCCTCCGGTGGGGACATCCGCTGGGACTTCAGCCGTGCCAAGGAGCTCCTGCTGTGGTGTAACGGCCCCTGGTGTGGTCAGTCGCCGCGTGCCATCCGCAACCTGCTTGACCTCGGTTACCCCGCCAGCAAGTTGTACTACTACCGTGGTGGCATGCAGATGTGGCAGATGCTGGGCTTGACCACGGTGGTGCCGGAGTAAACCTGGGGGCGCGTGCGGCCCGGGACCCCGGCCGCATCAGTTGGGCAGGGTGGACTCGCCGTCCATGAGTTGATGAACGCCCTCCCGCGCCCGCACCAAGTGGGGTGTCTCACCGTCCACCAGTACTTCAGCCGCCCTCGGGCGGCTGTTGTAGTTTGAGCTCATGGTGAATCCGTAGGCACCCGCGCTGAGTATGGCCAGGATGCTGCCTTCGGTGACACTCAGTTCCCTATCCTTGCCCAGGAAGTCCCCGGTTTCACAGATCGGGCCCACCACGTCGTAGCGAACCCGGTCACCCAGCGGATTCTCCTCGGTATCGATGATCTCGTGCCAGGCACCGTACAGCGACGGGCGCGCCAGGTCGTTCATGGCGGCATCGACGATGGCGAAGTGGTGGCTGTCCGTGTGCTTGATGTACTCCACCTTGGTCAGCAGTGTGCCGGCGTTGGCAACAATGCTGCGCCCCGGTTCGACCAGGATCTCCAGTTTGCGCTCACCAATGCGATCGATGACGAGGCCGATCAGTTCGTTCGCCGCCGGTGGCGTTTCATCGGCGTAGCGGACACCGAGGCCGCCACCGATATCGAGATGACGGATGTTGATGCCTTCATCAGCAAGCCGGTCCACGAGAATCAGAACCCGATCGAGCGCATCGAGGAACGGCTCCACGCGGGTGAGTTGGGAGCCGATATGGCAATCGACGCCGTGTATGTCCAGGTGCTCCAGGGATGCCGCTTCGCGGTAGACATCCAGCGCTTGGTTGATGTCGATGCCGAACTTGTTCTCTTTCAGGCCCGTGGAGATATAGGGGTGGGTCTGGGCGTCCACATCGGGGTTCACCCGGAGAGAGATGGAGGCCTTCACACCCAGGGAGCCCGCGACGGAATTCAGACGGTGTAGCTCCGCGACGGACTCCACGTTGAAACAGCCGATTCCGACTTCCAGGGCGCGTTGCATCTCTTCCGACTGCTTGCCCACGCCCGAGAACACCACTCCGGCGGGGTCGCCTCCGGCCGCGAGTACGCGCTCAAGTTCGCCAACGGAGACGATGTCGAAGCCCGAGCCCAGGCGGGCGAGAACCGAGAGCACGCCCAGGTTCGAGTTCGCCTTGACCGCGTAACAAACGCGGTGGGGGTGATCCGCGAAGGCCGCGTCGTAGGCAGTCCAGGCGTTTTCGATCGCGGCACGCGAATAGACAAAGAGCGGAGTCCCGAGCTGAATCGCCAGGCGGCGCAGGCGGGACTCTTCCAGGAACAGTTCACCCGAGTGATAACTGAATTGCGCGGGCAGGTCGGACATGCTCAGCGCTCGCCATCGACGCTCGGCGGTTCAGCGGGGGGGGCGGTACGCGCCCCGTCCAGGGTCTCGGCATGGGGCTCAAGCTGCTCGCGGAGCTGATAGCGGTAGCGTGTGAGTTCCTGGCGCAGTGCATCGTTGCGATCCCGTTCATCGGCGAGCTCCTTTTCCAGTGCTTCCGCGCGTTCCTCCCAGTCGGGCAGGTAGAGCTCGCCCTTCTGTCCGCAAGCACTCAGGGACACCAGGGTGAGCGCGGCGAGTACGCCGCCCGCGCGGCGAATCAGTGAGGGGGACATGAAATGGATGCTCCTTCGGTCGATGAACGCGCGCATCTTATCAGCCCGTGGTGAAACGTCATCGTGAGCTCGTTCACCTAAAGCCCAACCGAAATCAGGGTGGTCATGATGAGGGGAGGACGCGGGGTTTGGACCTCGTGCGCGGTGACGCGGAGAATGGCGCCATGCAATTGCGCACCAATATCTTCCTCTGGCTTTTCGTGGCGACCGTACTGCCCCTGAGCCTGCTGGTGGCCCTGGCCACCCTGTACAGCGAGCAGCGCTACGAGGATGAGGTGGATGCCGCCATGGAGGCCGCATTGGAGCGGGTGGTCGCGCAGCTGGATCAGCGTCTTTTTTTCGACCGGGCCTCTTTGCTTGCGCTGACCGGTGTGCCCGAGGTACGCGAGTATCTGCCGGTCCTGGAGCGCGCCGCGCGTGGCGATATCCACGAGGATTACTTCGAGACCACCGCGCGCCTGGGCCGATTGTTGGACAGCATGGACGGAGCCATACTCAGCCTGTCCTCGGTGCGTGTCCTGGATGTCTTCGGGGAAGCCATGTTGACGGTTCGGTACGGCCGCTTGGCATCCGGGATTGAGCCCCTGGGGACCACGCTGCCCGATGTCGACTTGGCGCGCCGATTGCGCGAGCTGCCCGCGGGTGAAGTGTCCTACGAGTCGGTGCCCTTTGCCGATGACGATGTGCTGGGTCGAAAGCTCCTTGATGCCGTCGTTCCCCTGGACCATGGCACGGTGCGGGTGGGGTACGTGGTGGCAGGCCTGGACCCGTCCGGCTATGACCGCCTGCTGGATCGCATCCCCCGGGTTCACAACGCCCCCATCATGGTCTTGGAAAACGACCCTGACGACGAGTTGAGACACCGTGCCCAGCTCTATGGGAACGGCGTCGAGGCGCGTTTCGCGTCGCTCACTCCCTCGGAGAAGCGACTCGACCACGAGGAACTCTGGGCCCAGCTGGGCGCGGGGTCATTCGGTGCCGTCGCACTGCCCGGTGGACGACACCGTATATATTTCTCCGAGTATCACCCCTACCCGAAACGGCTCGGCTCGTGGATCGTGGCCATGCGCCTGGATCTGGATGCCATCGCCAGTCCGTTCCGCCGCATCCTGCTCGGAATACTGGTCGTCGCCCTGCTTGCGCTGATGCTCAGCATCCTGCTGGCCCATCACGGTGCCAATCGCGTGGCCAAACCCATCACGGCCCTGGCACGGGGCATGACGGCGTTTGGTGCGGGGCATCGCACCCAGCGCCTTGATTTTCAGGGGCCGACCGAGGTGCGTGAACTGCAACAGGCCTTCAACACCATGGCCCACTCCCTGGAGGCCACGGAGATCGAGCGCGACAAGGCGAGGGAAATGCTCACCCAATCGGCCAAGCTGGCAAGCCTGGGCCAAATGGCCGCCGGTATAGGGCACGAACTGAACAACCCTCTGAACAACATCGTCGCCCTGGTCAGGCTCATGGAGCGCAATCCGGTGGCCTCCGGAGACCAGGAAATGTCCTCCGATCTGAAGTCCCTGCGCGAGGAAGCGGACCGCGCAACGCGCATCATCGCGGGGGTGCTGAACTTCGCGCGCCAGATGCCCCCGGACAAGGTCGGTTTCGCCGCTCTTCCCTGGGTCGAGGAAGGAGCGCGGCTGCTCAGCAACGAGGCCCACCGCTGCCGGGTGACCTTGGAAACGGAAGTGGAAGCGGACATGGTGTTGTTTGGTGATCGCGGCCAGTTGCAGCAGGTGCTCATCAACCTGGGACTGAACGCGATCCAGGCCAGTCCCGAGGGCGCCAGCGTTCGCATGCAGGCCCTCTACGCTCACGATGGCAGTGAGATCCGCGTCCTGGACCGGGGCGCGGGCCTGGCGGATGTCGACCGGACGCGGCTATTCGACCCGTTCTACACCACCAAGGCGGAGGGCAGTGGCAGCGGGCTGGGATTGTCCATCAGTATCGGAATCGTCGATCAGCACGATGGCCGCCTCGAACTGCGTGATCGTCCCGAGGGAGGCACCTGTGCCTGCATATGGTTGCCTCCCACCGCTATCCCTTCGACCGTCTCGGATGCGGAAGCACCATGACCGACTCCAGCCCCCGTATCCTGTTCATCGATGACGAACCCAAGGCCGGGGATCTGTTCCGTCGCTATACGCGCACGGAGGGACTGAGCTGTGTGTGTCATACGGACCCCAACGAGGCGTTGGAGAGTTTTCAGCGCGACGGCGCGGACCTGGTGGTCACCGATCTGCGCATGCCGGGCATGCACGGCATGGAACTGCTGCAACGCATCCGCGACCTGGATGCCGGGGTGCCGGTGTTGATCATCACCGGGTTTTCCAGTGAGGAGGGCGCCATCGAGGCCCTCAGGCTGGGAGCCTCAGACCTGCTGCGCAAACCCTTTGATCCCGACGTCATGGTGGAGCGGGTGAGGCGTCTGTTGGCGGTATCCCGGGCGGTATCCGAAGACGGGCCGGGCAGTCGTGCCATCGATGCGGACCAGCCGACCCTGGCGGAGCTGGAGCGCCGTTACGTGCTCAAGACGTTGAAACGCTGTGAAGGCAACCGTGAGCGCACCGCGACCGCATTGGGGATCGACAAGTCCACCCTTTGGCGAAAGCTCAAGACCTATGTGGAGGATTGAGCGCTCATCGGATTGCAAATCGCAATTGGTGCATTGCACCAAAATCGTAACTAACTGATTTATATAGACTTGTAATGGTCTTGTGGTGGCCTAGAATTTCGACTCCCGTAAGTACACCTCAAAACGACTACCTGAGGAGAGAACACATGAAGCGTCGTAGCTTTATCAAAGGTGGCATGGCCGCCAGTGTCGCCGCCGTTGCCGCCGGTGCCGGCCTGCTGACCCCCGCCACCGTCCTGGCCGCGTGGCCCAAGGAGCAGTTCGAAGCCAAGTCCGTCGATGCCGCCGTCGGTGCCTTCGAGCACTCCGACGACATCAAGATCAAGGCCCCCGACATCGCCGAGAACGGCGCCGTGGTTCCGGTTTCCGTAATGTCCGGCATCGCCGGTGCGACTTCCATCTCCATCTTGGCCGCCAACAACCCCTCCCCCATGACCTGCAAATTCGACCTGGGCGAAGGTGCCATTGCTGACGTGTCCACCCGCATCAAGATGGGCAAGACCTCTGACGTCATTGCCGTCGTCTCCGCTGGCGGCAAGCAGTACGCCAACAAGAAAGAAGTGAAGGTCACCATCGGTGGCTGCGGCGGTTGATCCGTCCTGACACTTCCAAACCTTCGTTGACGAATCGACCGATTACGAGGAATTCCAGAAATGGCTAAGAAATCCATCAAAATGCGCGCCAAGGCCAAAGGCGGCACCGTTACCGTCAAGGCCCTGATCAGCCACCCCATGGAGACCGGTACCCGTAAGGACAAAAAGACCGGCAAGCTGATCCCGGCCCACTTCATCCAGGAAGTGGCCGTTGATGCCAACGGCAAGCGCGTCATGACCGCCCTGTGGTCCGGTGGCGTGTCCAAAAACCCCTACCTGTCGTTCAAATACAACGGCGCCAAGGGCGATGCCCTGAAGGTCGCCTGGACCGACAACACCGGTAAGGGTGACGCCATCGAAGGCAAGGTCGGCTGATACCGACCGCGCGACTTCATGTCGTCAAAGGCCGCCCGGGTCCGCCCGGGCGGCCTTTTTCGTTGGGCCCTTGGAATCGCCAAGGCCCGGTGTTGGCCCCGTGCTGGAGTCTTCCGCGGTCCCACACGTATCCTCCGTCTTCGATCTTCAGCAAACACAGTCCGGAGCCTGAATGGGACAAACAGACGACCGCGTGGTCATGGGACCCGCCGATGCTAGCGCCAGTGTCATCTGGCTCCATGGCCTGGGCGCGGACGGCAACGATTTCGCGCCCATCGTGCCCGAGTTGGGCCTGCCCGATGTGCGCTTCATCTTCCCCCATGCCCCGCAACGGCCCATCACCATCAACGGCGGCATGGTCATGCGCGGTTGGTACGACATCGCGAGCATGGACATCGGCAGCGATGATGCTGAGGACGAACAGGGCATTCGTGAATCCCAGGCCCTGGTGGAGCAGATGATTGCCGATGAGATCAACCGGGGTGTGGACAGCCGACGCATCGTCATCGCCGGGTTTTCCCAGGGGGGCGCCATCGCCCTTCAGACGGCTCTTCGCCATGCCAGGCCGCTGGCCGGTCTCATGGCCCTGTCCACCTACCTGCCCCTGGCTACGACCCTCGAAGCGGAGCGCAATGAGGCCAACCTGGAGATCCCCGTCTTCATGGCCCACGGTGCCTATGACCCGGTCATCGCCGTGACCCATGCACAGGCGTCCCGCGACCGGCTCATGGCGCTGGGTTACAGCGTGCAATGGGGTGAATACATGATGCCCCACGCAGTGAACGCCGAAGAGCTGGCGGACATCCGAACCTGGCTGCACGCCCGCCTGGGTTGAGGGACATAGCCGTGAAATACCGTGACCTGCGCGAGTTCATCGACGGCCTTGAAAAGCGGGGTGAGCTCAAACGCATCAGTGTCGAGGTGGACCCGGCCCTCGAGATGACGGAGATCTGCGACCGCACCCTGCGTGCCGGTGGTCCCGCCCTGCTGTTCGAGAACCCCAAGGGGCACGACATCCCGGTACTCGGCAACCTGTTCGGCACCCCGAAACGCGTGGCCCTGGGCATGGGTGAGGAGGAGGTCGAGGCCCTGCGCGAGGTCGGTCGCCTGCTGGCCTTCCTGAAAGAGCCCGATCCACCCAAAGGCATGAAGGACGCATGGGAGAAACTGCCTGTGTTCAAGCAGGTGCTGAACATGGGACCCAAGCTGGTTTCCAAGCCGGTCTGCCAGGAGTGTCGTATCGAGGGCGACGAGGTGGACCTGTCGCGCCTGCCCGTGCAGACCTGTTGGCCCGGCGATGCCGGTCCGCTCATCACCTGGGGGCTGGTGGTCACCCGCGGTCCCCATAAGGAACGGCAGAACCTCGGTATCTACCGTCAGCAGGTCATCGGGCGAAACAAGGTCATCATGCGCTGGCTGGCTCACCGCGGGGGCGCGCTGGACTTTCGCGAATGGTGCGAAACCCATCCAGGGGAACCGTTTCCGGTCGCCGTCGCACTGGGCGCCGATCCGGCGACCATTCTGGGTGCGGTGACACCGGTACCCGATTCATTATCCGAATATGCCTTTGCCGGTCTGCTGCGCGGCTCCAAGACCGAGTTGGGCCGCTGCGTGGGCAATGATCTGCAGGTACCGGCTTGGGCCGAAATGGTGCTCGAAGGAGTGATTCACCCCGATGAGACCGCCGAGGAGGGACCATTCGGCGACCACACCGGCTATTACAACGAGGTGGATCGCTTCCCGGTGTTCACGGTGGAGCGCATCACCCACCGACGCGACCCGATCTACCACAGCACCTACACCGGCCGTCCCCCGGACGAACCCGCCATCCTCGGCGTGGCCCTGAACGAGGTCTTCGTGCCCATTCTGCAAAAGCAGTTTCCGGAGATCGTGGACTTCTACCTCCCCCCCGAGGGCTGCTCCTACCGCATGGCCGTGGTGAGCATGAAGAAGCAGTACCCGGGCCACGCCAAGCGCGTGATGTTCGGGGTGTGGTCCTTCCTGCGCCAGTTCATGTACACCAAGTTCGTCATCGTCGTGGACGACGACGTCAATACCCGTGATTGGAACGACGTGATCTGGGCCATGACCACGCGCATGGACCCGGGACGTGATACGACCATCGTGGAGAACACGCCGATCGACTATCTCGACTTCGCCTCGCCGGTGTCCGGCCTTGGCGGAAAGATCGGTTTCGATGCCACCAACAAGATGCCGGGAGAGACCGATCGTGAATGGGGCGTACCCATACGCATGACGGACGAGGTGAAGGAACGGGTGGACGCGCTCTGGGATGAACTGGGAATCGATTGACCGATCCAGACGCGCGCCGCGGAGGAAACCGCAATCTGATCGGGGCATAGATCAGTCCCTATATGAGCCTTGGCTGATCTAGGGGCAGAATAGCCAGCCCCCACCCCCGCTTGTGTTTGCTTCGTCCCGCCAGCATGCAGTCCATCATGTTCATGAACGCCAAGGGAGGCTCTGGAAAGAGCACCCTGGCAACCAACCTGGCCGCCTACTACGCCTCGGGAGGCGCCAGCGTGACCCTCGCGGATTTCGATACCCAGGGCTCCTGTATCGACTGGCTCGCGGCCCGCTCGGTGGAGCGTCCGCTGATTCGGGGCGTTCATGCGGCGACCAAATCCGTCAAGGTGCCCCCGCGAACGGACTACGTGATCATGGATGCTCCGGGTGCCGTGCATGGCCGGGCGGTGGGGCGCCTGGTGAAGAAGGTCGATACCCTGGTGATTCCGGTCAGCCCGTCGCCGGTGGATATCCGGGCTACCGCCAAGTTCATCGAAGAACTGCTGCTGGTAAGGCGGGTATCGCGCGAACAGACCCGAGTAGGCGTGGTGGCCAACCGTGTCAAACGCGAGGACGAGACCTTCGGTGCCCTACAACGTTTTCTCGATCGCCTTCATATCCCCATGGTGGCCACGTTCATGGATCGCGATTGCTACGTCCGCGCCGCGGGCATTGGCCTGTCGGTCTTCGAGATGGAGGGCGCCGAGGCACGTGATGAAGTGAACCGGTGGCAATCACTGCTGCGTTGGGTGGCCGGAAAACCAGTCGTCGAAAAGTCCGACATGGACGGTCTCGAAGTTTCCATGGTGCGCTGACATGACGACGCAACCGGCACCCTACGGCGGTCGTGGCGAAGACAAGCGATTCGTCGCGATTCTCTACGGGCTTCAGGCCCTGGGGCTTGTCGTGGGGATTACCTTCCTGGTCGCGCTTGTCCTCGCCTACCTGAGGCGCGAGGACATCGGTGACCATCGGCTTCAGGCTCACCTGTCGTGGCAGATCCGGACCTTCTGGTGGGGACTGCTATGGAACATCATCGCCGGGGCGACCGTATGGTTCTTCGGCCTCGGAGCCGTGCTCGGTGTACTCGTCTGGCTTTGGGTCTTGTACCGGGTGGTACGAGGACTGTTGCGCCTGAATTCAGGGCTGGAAATTTGAAGTTCAGACTTCGAACGCTGACGTTTGAAGTGGCTTGTGTCGGCTTTGTCGGCGGTTGATTGGCGGGGGATTGCGGTAGGGAGCGCGAACGGATTTCGGAGAATCTTAAAATCAGGGGTTGCTAATATAAGATTTC
>JBMYTY010000019.1:0-11547 GCA_049604855.1 Gammaproteobacteria bacterium
TCATGCCTCACGACTCGCCGTCACGCGATCGACATCCCATCGCCAGGAGTCCCCATTGAGCACCGCGCCCACCATTCTCTGGCACGACTACGAAACCACCGGTGTTGATCCAAGCCGGGACCGGCCCCTTCAGTTCGCGGCCATCAGAACTGACGAGAACCTGGACGCGATCGGCGAGCCGATCATGTGGTATTGCCGCCCGCCCCTGGACCGGCTCCCCAGCCCCGACGCCGCCCTGGTTACCGGTATCACACCCCAATTCGCGCGTGCCAAGGGGGAATCCGAAGCCCATTTCATGGGGCTCATCCATGATGAGTTCAGTCAGGCGGGCACCTGTGGCGCGGGTTACAACAGTCTCCGCTTCGATGACCAGGTCACCCGCCATGGTCTGTACCGAAATTTGTACGACCCGTACGCGCGCGAATGGCGGAACGGGAATTCGCGCTGGGACATCATCGATCTCATGCGCGCCTGTCATGCCCTCCGACCCGAAGGTGTGCAATGGCCGGAGCGCGAGGGCGGTTTGCCGTCATTCCGCCTGGAAGACCTGACCGCGGCCAACGGCATATCCCATGGCAATGCCCACGATGCCTTGGCCGATGTCAGCGCCACCATCGAGATGGCCCGCCTGGTCCTGCGCCACCAGCCGCGTCTGTTCCGGTTCTACTATGGGCTGCGACGCAAGAAAGCCGTACAGGCCTTGATCGACCTGCCCGGTCATACACCGCTGGTTCATGTCTCCGGTATGTACTCGGCGGAGAACGGCAACGTCAGCGTCGTGGTGCCCATCTGCGAACACCCTTCAGATTCCAACGGGGTCCTGGTCTACGATCTACGCGAAGACCCCGCCCCTTTTCTGGCACTTCCGCCCGAGGAACTGGCGCACCGTCAATTCACCTCCAGCGCCGGCCTGGGCGACATTTCACGCCTGCCGGTGAAGACGATCCACATCAATCGCAGCCCCTTCATCGCACCGCTGCGCACCCTGGGCGAAGCCAGCGCGCACCGATATGGCCTGAACCACGACCGTCTGATGGATCACCGGGACACGCTGCTCAATGCCGTCCGTCAGGATGGTTTCGCCAGCAGGCTGAGGGATGCCCAGGGGCTGAATGCGTTACCCGAGCCGTCTGACCCGGAGTTGATGCTTTACTCCGGACCGTTTCTCAGCCGGGAGGATCGTGCCCGCCTGGACCGGGTTCGCGGCGCCCTGCCCCATCCTGCTTCCGATGCTGATCTGGCCTTCAGCGATGCACGCCTGAGCAAACTGGTCTTTCGCTACCGCGCGCGCAATTTCCCCGATGCCCTCTCAGCCGACGAAAGATCGCGCTGGAACAACCAGAGACGGCGCTGGTTGACGGGAGAGGAACCCGGAATGTCGCTGAGCTTCGGCGAATACCGTGCTCGAATTACGGAACTGTTGGCGGATGAGAATGATCTCGCCGCCCGGCGAACGGTACTCGAAGCCCTGTCGGAATGGGCGGATGAACTGGAGCAATCCCTGTCCCGCACGACTGATGCGGCGTGATGAATGCCGGGCGGATGGTTCGGGACTTCCCTGTTCTGAAACGTCGTCCCCCGTCAGCGGGATTGGTTAGAGTACCAGCCAGGGAGAATGATCGGAGCCTGGACAAACCAAGCCCATGAAGCTGTTGGAAAACACAAAGGCCGTATTGCTTGCCGGGTTCGGGCTGCTGCTGTTCCTCCTGATCGCGCTGACCGCCACCGGGATAGCCCACCTCGGTGCCATCAATGGCCGCCTCGAATCCATCGTGCAGGTCCACAACGCAAAGGCGTATCACGCCCGCCAGATGTACAACGCCGCCCGTGATCGTGCCCTGCGGCTGCACATGATGATGCTTCAGCCCGACCCGTTCGAGCGCGATGAGGACCTGCTTCGTTTTCAGAATCTTGCCGGCAATTTCATGTCGGCGCGAAACGAACTCGAAAATTCCCAACTCACGGACGAGGAACGGCGGCTTCTCAATGAGACCAAGGGGTACTCCAACCGGGGTTCTCTGGCTCAAGGCCAGGTGGTTGACCTGGTTCTGGCGGATGAGATGGAAAAGGCCCATTCAGTATTGGTGGATGTGGCGATGCCGGCGCAGGTCGACGTTCTGAACGTGCTCTCCAAGCTGGTGACGATGCAGACCGAGGCGACCAAGCGGGCAAACCAGGAGGCGCATGTCGCATACAACAAGGCCCTGTCACTACTGTTGCTCCTGGGCTCCGGCTCCTTGCTCCTAGGCCTTTTGATCACGTTTTTCGTCTTCAACCGAATCACCCGCGCGGAGGCCGCCCAGGTGGGTGCCAAGGAGGCCGCCCTGGAAGCGGCGCGCGCCAAGAGTGACTTCCTGGCCAATATGAGCCACGAGATACGCACCCCTCTGAACGCCATGATCGGCATGAGCAGCATGCTCGAGGGAACTGAATTGACCCATCAGCAGGCGGGGTTCGTGCGGACCATCGTGCAAAGCGGTGACAACCTGCTTGCCATCGTCAATGACGTTCTGGACTTCTCGAAGATCGAGGCTGGAATGCTCACCCTGGAGGAGGCCCCCTTCGAGGTCCGCACATGCATCGAGGATGCCCTGGACCTGCAGGCGGCGCGGGCGGCGCAGAAGGGGCTGGAGCTGGGATGCCGCATCGGCCCGAGCGTGCCTGACCTGGTCATGGGCGACATCACACGGATTCGCCAGGTGCTGCTCAACCTGATCAGCAACGCCATCAAGTTCACGGCGATGGGTGAGGTGATGGTGTATGCCGACCGAGTGTCCGATGACCCGGACATGCTGCACTTCGAAGTGCGTGATACCGGAATTGGAATTCCGCGTGACCAGATAGACAAGCTGTTCGAGTCCTTCACCCAGGGGGATGCCTCCACCACACGTCGCTTCGGCGGGACGGGTCTGGGGCTGGCGATCTGCCGCCACCTCGTGAACCTCATGGGCGGCAATATCTGGGTGGAAAGCGAACCGGGTTCCGGAACCTGCTTTCATTTCACGGTGCGCACGCCCACCGCCCCCCTGGCGGAGGGCACGGGTGAACCGGAGCGGGCCACCCAAGCCTTTGAACAGCGCCGGGTCCTGCTCGTGGAGGATAACGCCAGCACGCGCGAACATCTGACCGAAATGCTCGATTCCTGGGGGCTGCACACCGACGCGGTGGAGCGCGCGGGAGAGGCCCTTGATTCCATGGACCCGGCCGACCCGCCGGCCGTGGCGCTGATCGACATGAACGTGGCCGATGCGAACAATATCGAACTGATGCGCGCGATCCGCGAGCGATTTTCGGCTCAGTCTCCCGTACCGCTCATCGTGCTCACGCCGGTCGGTGCGAACGTGAGCGCAGTGGAGGACGTGCTGAGCGCGTGGCTGACAAAACCGGTCAAATCCTCCCAGCTGTTTAACGTTTTGCAACAGGTTCTACTGGGTTCCGGGGCCGCCGACGGACCGAAGTCCAATAACAGCACCGTCATCGATCCCGGGATGGCGAAAAACCATCCCCTGCGCATCCTGCTGGTGGAAGACAACCTGGTGAATCAGCAGGTTTGCCGTTTGATGCTGAGCCAGTTCGGGTACCAGATCCAGGTCGCCGACAACGGCATGGACGCGGTCCACGCCTGTTCACAAAACACCTTCGATCTCGTTCTCATGGATCTGCAGATGCCGGTGATGGACGGCAAAACGGCAACCGGGGAGATCATCCGCCGTTTTCCCGATGACCGGCCACGCATCGTGGCGCTCACGGCCAATGCCCTACCCGGCGACCGTGAGGCCTGTCTTGCGGCGGGCATGGATGACTACCTGAGCAAGCCCATCAAGCCCAGGGATCTGGTTCAGCTCCTGCGCCGGTGCGCGCGTCGGAATGAGTCAGGAAAAGACCTCCCCTCGCTGTCCACACTCCGGATGAGGGCACCGGCATCAGCCGCGAATGACACCCAGCGCATCGATGCCAGCAAGGATGAACATGACCATCCGTCGCCCCCGGCTCCCCAAGGCGCGTCGAGCGACGGGGGCGCCGCGGACAAGACCCAGCGGATCGCCGCCCAGGATGCCCCCGAACGTCCCATGGGGGACCCCGCCTCCACGCCCGCAATGGATGACACCCAGGCCGTCGTGTCTGATCCCGATGTGTCTGATCCCCGGGCCTCTGATTCCAGGGCGTCTGATCCAGACGCGACGCAGATTCTTCGGGCGGCACCTTCAGATGCCCGAGATGGCGACGATGCGGGTGACGGGAAAACGCATCGATCTGATGGACCGTCGGTGGATCTTGGTGCCACCCAGATCCTGACCCCCGATGATCGGGTTTCGTCGGCTCCTGAAAGCGACGCGGCCAAGGGGGAGGCTTCAGCTCCCCAGACGGTGTCGAATCAGGCCGGGCACGATGAAACCATGATTCTCGATGCCTCCGAGATCGAGGCGGTCCAAAGCGGTATTGCGCGCACGCCTGAGGATGCGTCCACCCGCCCCCGCGGCGCCGCACAACCGGCCATCGCACCGGAATTGATGGACGATCTGATGGCGATGAGCGGCGGACAACCCCAGGTCATCGTGGATCTGATCGACGCGTTCTCGCGCGAATCGGCCCAACTCATGACGGACCTGCATTCCGGTTTTCACGGCGATGATCTGGACTCGGTGAAGAAAGCCGCGCACACCCTCAAGTCCAGCAGTCGCAGTCTGGGCGCGGAGTACTTCTCAGAGCTCTGCGCCACCCTGGAGACCCAGGCGCGCGCCGGCGTGGTCGAAGGCCAGAGGGAACAGATCGTCGCCATCGATGACGAGTTCGACCGGGTGCGCACCGAACTCCATCTGCTGCGCGCGCGACTGCGCGCCGGCAGGGTGTCGATCTGAGTCCGGTCCGACCAGGCATCGGAGTCCGTGTCCTACCTCGCGATCAAGCATCTGCACATGGCACTGGCCGGGCTCAGTTTGGCCGGTTTCATACTGCGCGCCGTGTGGATGTGGCAGGGTTCACCGCGTTTGCAGGCCCGTGCGACCCGGGTATTGCCCCATGTGATCGACACCGCGCTGCTCGCGGCGGGCGTGATCATGTTGATCCAGCTCTCCGCACCGCCTTGGCAATTCCCCTGGCTGATGGCCAAGCTTGGGGCGCTGCTCTGCTACATCGTGCTCGGAAGCGTGGCGCTTAAACGCGGACCCAACCGGACCGTGCGCGGTATTGCGGCCCTTGCGGCCATCGGGGTGTTCGCGTACATGGTACGCACCGCCGTCGAACACGATCCGCTTCCCTTCTGAGCCTGGCCCCGCAACCGTCCATCGCCATGCCCCATACGCCCTCCGACGTCCCCGCCTCATGGCGCCAGGATCAGCAGATCAGCGCGGAATTGCTCGGTCATTCGCTACGCTTTGATACCACCTGGGGGCTGTTCTCTCCCAAGCAGATCGACGAGGGCACGCTGTTGCTTCTCGACCATCTTGAAGTGAGCACGGATACCCGCTGCCTGGACCTGGGCTGCGGCTATGGCCCGATCGGCCTGAGCGTCGCGGCGGCGGCGCCCTCGGGCCACGTGACCCTGTTGGACAAGGATTTCGTAGCGGTGGAATACGCCAGTCGAAACGCAGGTTTGAACGGCTTGACCAATACCGAGGTGAAACTCAGCAATGGGCTGTCCGCGGTTCACGGTCAGCGATTCGACCTTCTCGTTTCCAACATCCCGGCCAAGGTCGGCAAGGAGATGCTGGGCATCATGCTGTACGACGCCTGGCAGGCCTTGGAACCCGGAGGCCGCATCGTGCTGGTCACCATCAATGGTTTGCGCCAATACATGAAACGGGTCCTGGGCGAGACCTTCGGAAACTACGACAAGGTCAAACAGGGCCGCTCGTACACGATCTCGGCCGCTACCCGCGAGTAGTTGTCAGCACGCGCAAGGAGCTCCGGAGCATCGGAGGTGTGTCATGCCGCCAGGTCTTCCAGGCTGAGATTCCAATCCCGGAGTGTTCGATGCATTACCGCCAGCTCGGGCTCATCGAACCGTCCATTGCTCTTGGCCATGACCAGAAGCGCCCGGGCCAGGGTCTTGCGCCTCTGAGGGTCGGTGATCGGCGCGAGCACGGCATCGACGAAGTCACCATCCGCCAGGCCGATATGGACCGGGTCCCTGGAATGAGCGATCAGGTCATCGCTGTAGGAGACGATGACTTCGGCGAATCCATTGGCGTCGCCGCCGAGCATGGACAAAAGGTTCAGCTCGGCGATGGCATCCATCTCCTCATCGCTGACATCCCCGTCGCTGAAGATGAACATGGCCAGTACCCGCATCATCGCCTGGGGACTGTTTTCGGGATAGGAGGTCAGAAGGTCCTCGTACATGGTCCTCACCTTTTCGTTCATTGTTCTGTCTTGATGCACCCTGGGTGTCGTGCAGCAGCGGCGGCAATCCGATCCCAGGCGTGAATACAGGGTGCCGCAAAGTGCGAGCGCTCGCCGTGACAACGGTCATCGCGGGAGGGCACGCCCCGCTGGAGACGCTTGGAACTCGGGAATAAACTGTCGATCTGCCACGTCCCTCCGCATCGACCCTACTCCTTCTCAGGGCCCGTGGCTCCCAGCCCGTACCATCGCGATCAACGACAATAATGATGAACACACGCGTATCCCTCGCTCTCATTCCCCTGCTTGCCGCCTTTCTTTCCCCCGTTCCGGTCCTCGCCCAGAGCCCATCGGGCGATGCGTGTGAGCCGGGCCGGTATGCACCGGTCGATGTGGACATGAAACTGCGGCGCGCCAGCGAGCATGTTTATCACGTTCAGGGCACGGCGGGCATGGCAACGGACAACGCCGGCTTCATATCCAACGCCGGTTTCGTGCTCACACCCGACGGCGTATACGTCTTCGACGCCCTCGGTAGCCCCTCCCTGGCCTACAAGCTTTATGGGCTGATTCGTGGCGTTACCGATCTGCCGATCAAGGCCGTCATCGTCAGTCACTACCACGCGGACCACATTTATGGTCTTCAGGTGTTCAAGGATATGGGCGCCGAAATCATCGCGCCCCGCGCCGCCCATGAGTACCTGGATTCCGAAGCCGCCGTGTCCCGCCTGGATGAGCGGCGGTTTTCCCTGGACCCCTGGGTGAACGACTGCACCCGCTTGGTGCCTCCGGATGTCAACATCACCGAGAGCCGGGTCATCAGCGCGGGTGACATGAGCTTGCGGATTCTGTTTCTGGGGTCCGCGCATTCGCAGGGCGATCTCGCCCTGCTGGTTGAACCGGACCAGGTCCTGCTCAGCGGGGACATCATCTTCGAGGGGCGCGTGCCCTTCGTCGGCGACGCGGACACCAAACAGTGGCTGAAGGTCCTTACCGAGATGCAGACCGACGGCCTGAAGGCCTTGATTCCCGGCCACGGACCGACGGCAAAAAAGCCCAACGAAGCCATCACCCTGACCCGGGACTATCTGGCCGTGCTGCGGGGCAAGCTGGCCGAGGCGGTGGATAACTTGGTGCCCTTCTCCGAGGTGTACGACGAGATCGATTGGAGCGCTTTCGCGCATCTGCCGGCCTTTGAAGCGGCCAACCGACGCAATGCCTATCAGGTATACCTGTCCATAGAGGCGGAAAGCGTCGGCCGGTAGGCGGTCACGGGGCTGCGCAAGCACACGGTTATTCGCGGTTTTCCGGGTTTTAACCGGTGCCCGGGTCGGTACATAGTCCAGCCGCCCGAATTTCAGTCCTTCCTATCCCCCGGGACATGGCCATGTCGCAATATCCTCCCCGCTTTGCCCTGTATGCCGGGGTCGTGTTTCTCTCATCCGCGCTCGTCCTGGTGCTTGAGCTGCTCGCCGCCCGCCTGATCGCGCCGTTCGTCGGAGTGTCCCTGTACTCCTGGACCGCCATTATCGGTGTCGTCCTGGCGGGGCTTTCGCTCGGGAACTGGTTGGGCGGGCTTTGGGCGGACCGGGGCGCCACCGCCCGAGGCGCCGGCGTCGTTTTGTTTCTGGCGGGAATCGCCGCGCTCACCGTGCTCTGGCTGCTGCCCCTGGTCGCGGGTCCCTTGCAAAATGCGCAGCTGAGCCTGGCGGCTTCAAGTTTCCTGCTGGCCCTGGTGCTGTTTTTCCTGCCGGCCGCCCTGATCGGCGTGATCACCCCGCTTCTCACCACGCTCGCCCTCATGGAATCCCAGCGTCCCGGACACATCGTGGGACTCATGCATGCCCTGGCGGCCCTGGGCAGTATTGTCGGCACCTTCGCGACGGGATTCTGGTTGCTGCAATGGCTGGGCAGTCGCGATCTGGTCCTCGCCACCGGCATATTGCTGATGCTGATGGCGCTTCCCCTTCTTGGTGGCCGACGCCCGCTCGTGTCCGCCTGCCTGACCCTGGGTGTACTTAGCTGGACCACGGCGCAGTACAGCTACCCCGACCCTTGTGACCACGAGAGCAACTACTTCTGTATCCGGGTCGTGGACAGTTCCGCGGACGTGCCTCACGGCAATGCGCGCTCCCTGGTGCTTGATCATCTGCTGCACAGCACCAATCACGAGCAGGACGCCGAGCTCATCCTGGCCCCCTATCTGCACCTTATGGACGAGCTGATCACTCATCAGCGTCGCGGTGAGAGTGGTGGTAGCTATTTTTTCGCGGGCGGTGGCGCCTATACCCTGCCGCGCGCCCTGCTCGCCCGGGATGAGCGTGCGCGAATCACCGTCGCCGAACTCGATCCCGTTGTGACCCGGGTGGCCACGGAGAAACTGCATCTGGACACACGGGGCATGGACATCCTGCACCTGGATGCCCGCGCCGCGCTGAACCGGCTCTCCACCAGCCAGAATGCCGCCTTCGATGCCGTGGTCGGCGATGTGTTCCATGACATCGCCATCCCCCATCACCTGCTGACCCGCGAATTCAGCGCCCGCATCGCCGCTTCCCTGAACCCGCAAGGGATATACGTGATGAATGTGGTGGATGCCTTCCCGGATGCCCGTCTGATCAAAGCCCTGCACCGCACGCTGAGCGCGGAGTTCGCGGATGTACAGATCTGGATCGACCAGCTTCCCCGGGAAGCGACCCGGGTGACCTATGTCATCTCAGCCCGTCAGGTCGGCCCGGAACAAGCGGACCGGATGCTGTCCCGCAACGGTCTGAGGCGGGCCTGGTACAAGGTGACCGAACCGGTGCTCGCGGTGGGAACCCCCCTGGATCAGATCCCCCTGCTCACCGACGACCACGCCCCGGTGGAACGCTTGCTGGCGCAGCTGTTTCTCGGTGAAGAGGGACTGTAAAACCCGCCTTGATCCGGGGGGTGTGGGTGGGTTTGGTGGTGTGGATTCGCGGAGGCTCTCCCCGGTTCGGTATTCAGGGCGAGCCCCGCGCGGGACAGGCTTAACGCCAGAACGGTTTCGCGGCTTCGATCCGGGCCTGGTCCCGACTGACCCCGATATCCGCAAGCAGACGTTCATCCAGTGCCGCGAGGCGCCGCCGCTGGCGGTGACGCCGCACCCAAAGCGCGACCAGTCCGGTGCCATAGGCCATCAAGCCGGAAAGGCTGTACTGCACGTCCCCATGACGGGACAGATCACTTTCGCTGTAGAGCAACTGCGCGGACATGGTTGAACTCCCGGCCCACTGTTCGGGGCGCTGTTGGGTGGGTGTCGATGGCAATGTCATGCTAGGTGGACTACTGTCTACAAAACAGTTTCAGTTAATTGAAAATGTAACCAGTACAGTTAGGCGATCACCATGACAGTTGAAGCGAACACGGGCGAAGGGGCACCGGGCTTCCTCTACGACCAGGTCTCCCGTCACATCACCGGGCTGATCGACAGCGGAACCCTGCGCCCCGGTGACCGCGTTCCCTCGTTGCGCAAGCTGAGCGGCCAACTGAAGGTCAGCCTCTCCACCGTGACCCAGGCCTATATGAACCTGGAGCGCCAGGGGGTACTCAAGGCCCGCCCCCAATCCGGCTATTACGTGAACGCGCCCGTGCAGCCCCTGCCCACCCCGCCGCGCAAGACCTCGCCGGCGAAAGGCCCGCGCAAGGTACGCATCAGCAAGCTGTTCGAGGATATTTTCAGCATCGCCCGGGACCCGGATGTACTCCCCCTGGGCGCCGCCGTGCCATCCATGGACCTGATGCCCGTCAAGGGCCTGTTGCGCGCCACCACCCGTGCCGCGAATGCCAATGCCCGGGCCGCCGTGAGCTATGCCTTCACGCCGGGCGATCCGGAACTTCGCCGTCAGATCGCCCGCCTGTACATGGATCAGGGTCTGACGGTCCCCTCCGACGAGATCATCACCACCTCCGGAGCCAGTGAGGCCGTGTCCCTGGCGCTGCAAAGCGTGGTTCGTCGCGGCGACATCATCGCGGTGGAGTCACCCACCTACTTCGCCGTGTTGCGCCTGATCGAACGCATGGGCCTGATGGCCGTGGAGATCGATACCGATCCCGATACCGGGATCTGTCTCGACGCCTTGGAGACAGCCCTGGAGACCATGGACATCAAGACCGTTCTCACCATTCCAAACTTCAACAATCCGGTGGGATCGATGATGCCGGAGGAAAACAAGAAGCGGTTGGTGGAGTTGGTGAGCGCCCACGACACCCCGGTGATCGAGGACGACATCTATGGTGACCTGTACTTCGGTGACCAGCGCCCCGGCACCCTGCGCCGGTACGACACGGACGGGCTCGTGATCACCTGTTCCTCGTTCTCCAAGACCCTGGCACCGGGTTACCGCATCGGCTGGATCATCCCCGGTGAACGCTTCCGGGACGACGTCCTGGAATGGAAGCAGGCGACCACGTCCGCCGTCGCCTCCATCCCGCAAATGGCGGTGGCCGAGTTCCTGCGCAGTGGCGACTATGACCGTCATCTGGTGCGTATGCGCCGAACCGTGCGCGAGCAGGTGGAGACCATGCGCTACCTCATAGGGCGTCACTTCCCCGAGGGAACCCGGGTCACCAATCCCCAGGGAGGATACGTGCTGTGGGTGGAAATGCCCCGGGGAAGCGACTGCCTGGAAGTGTTCGAGCAGGCACTGAAGGAAGGCATCGCCATCACCCCCGGCATCCTTTTCTCAGCGACCCGGCGCTACCGGAACTTCATCCGTATCAACTGTGGCTTTCCCATCACCGAAGGCGTGGAGGATGGGATACGTCGGCTGGGAACCTTGATCGCGTCCTGATAGCCGAGCCTGTGAAGACAGCCCGTACCGCCCCGACGAATGGAGGGCTTCATCGCAGTGCTTGCGCGGCCCCGACACTATGCAAGAAGGGTCAACTACTCAGGGACAAGCGGTGACACCAGAAGGGTGCCCAAGAGCAGCACCACCGAACATGCGGCGCCACGCAATATTTCATGCCCCGTCATGGTCAGCGGGTTTCTCCGGGACCGCCTCCGGATCGGGCCCGAGTAAGACCGCCATCCAGCGGGTGTCATCGGAGGCATCGAGCACGATCTTGGCGGTCTGTCCGAAGAAGAGCATGTTGGCCTCGGACGAGGTGGTCTCATGGTCGAGCTGGCCCAGCTTGTGCGAGCCCGGGAGAACCCGAAGACAGCCGTTCTCCTTTCGGCTC
>JBMYTY010000020.1:0-11538 GCA_049604855.1 Gammaproteobacteria bacterium
CATCGCGGCACTGGCGCCATCACACAGCCCCCAGAGCACGACCCCGCCCAGTGACGGGCAACCTTCCACAAGGGCATCCACCGCCGCGCGGATGTCACCGCCACAGGCCTCGAAGTGGGCGCTCCCACCCTCGCTGTCCCCCATACCGTTGTAGTCGAAACGCATCACGGGAATCCCCGCCCCGGCCAAATCACGGGCCAGGAGCACGAATTGGCGATGGCTACCGACCCGGTACTGCGGACCGCCCACCACGACCACCACGCCGAGCGGCGCATCGTCCTCCCCGCCACGATGGAGCATACCGACCAGTTCGCCCGACGCACCGGCGAAGTTCATGGGCCACTCCCGCCCCTCTTCGGCCTTGCGCCTTCGCGCATCCGCCGGGTCAGTCGGCCCGGCAAACAGACGCCCCACGGCCGCTGTATTGGCCTCTATCAAAGCCGGGCAATGGGCAATCTCGGCGGTGGACCAGAACGGATCGCAGACCCGCTGTTCCACCTCGAGCCGCACACCCGCTTCGCGCAACGAATCCATGGGACGTTGGCGCGCGGGAGGCAACGGGTCCGAGGCTTGCGCGGGCAGTTCGAACCAGTGCACCGCGACCCCGGGGGGGACCCGAAGGCGCGCATCCTCCAAGGCAGCCGCCATATCCGGATTCAGGCCGTAACCGGCAATCTCCAGGGTCCGGCCAGCGGCGAGTGCCGCCTTCAGGTCCTTCAAGGATTCCCCGCCCTCACCGGATGCCATCCCGGCGGCCAGGCGCAAACGCAGGAACTGCTGCAGAAACAGGTTCCCCCCGGTGACCGGCTGCCAGAGCACAAGCCAACTGGCGGCGCAGCGCTCAACGCAGTCCGCGGCCAGCAGGGCACCCACGCGCAGGCCCCAGAGGCCAAGCGAACGCACCCCCCCATCGCGCAGGTAGGCGGCGGCCCGCTCCACGTCCTCACACCACTGGTTCCAGGTCGCTTCGCCATGATCACCGGCCGATTCACCCGTTCCCCAGGGATCGAGGATCAGCACCTCGACCCCATGCGCCGCCATGGCGCGGGCGGCCTCACTCACCATATGCCGGGACTTGTTCATCTCCTCCGCGAAGGCCGACAACATGATCACCCCCTGGCCACCCGGAGTGTCGGGGCGGTGATGCACACAGAACAGCGCACCGCGCGAACCGTCGATGAACAAGGGCGATGTGGCTGTCATGAACGCGGCGACTTCAGAGCTTGAGGTTTCAGTGTGTCGGCTTATGGGCGGGTTCGGTCCGTCCGGCGGGCCTTCGGGCCGATGGAAACGAATTCGGATTATTGACCGCTTTCCCGGGCGATGAGTGTGGAACAATACCAGTGGTCCGCTCCACCCGGAGCCGACCGCTGGATTTCCTTCAGCCCCGGTTTCGCCACCGCGATCCATGGCCGGAGCTGACGGATCGCGAACAGCACTGATGAGCAACCGGATCTTATCCCTATGGGCGGAATTTGCGGCTGGACTGGCCTCAGCGACATCGGCACATCTCCCCAGGCACCCCATGCCGGCAATGTGCTCGCGGCCATGGCCCGCGAGCTTACCCGCTTCGACGATACGGTCCCCCAGACCGCCGTCGCCGCCGATTCCGCCATCGCGGCCTGCGGTCGGGAGGCGACCACCGAGTGCTACCACGGTGCCGATGGACGCACGGGCGCGCTGGTGGGACGGGCCTGGTTCGATGGCGAGCCCGCCGATCTGGAGAAACTCCACGCTGCCTGGTCCAAGGCTGGCGCTGACATTCTCAAGAAGCTCAGTGGGCACTTTGCCCTGGTGTTGCTCGATACACAGGGTGGTGGCCTGTTTGCCGTCGACCGGGTGGGCAGCCGCCCCCTGATTCTCATGCCCCGCGAGCAAGGTCTTGTGTTCGGCGGCAGTTCCAGCGCGATCAACCAGCATGGGGCGGTCAATGCCACTTTGCGCACCCAGGCGGTGATGGACTTTCTTTTCTTCCACATGGTGCCGGGACCCGGCCGTGCCTGGGAGGGCCAGATTCTTCTGCAACCCGGGCAGTACGCGCTGCTTGAGCAGGGCCAGTTGCGCTTTGACCACTACCACCGGCAGGAGTATCGCGAGGACGTTCGCGAATCCTTCAACCCCCTGCGAGACGAGTTCCGCAAGCTGCTACACGACTCGGTGGCACGCGCCACCGATGGCCGAACCACCGGCTGCTTCCTCAGCGGCGGCACCGACAGCTCCACGGTGGCCGGTCTGCTGGGCAAGGTCACCGGGGCGCCCGCCAACACTTTCTCCATCGGGTTCGAGGCGGACGGCTTCGACGAGATGGAGTACGCCCGTATCACCTCGCGCCATTTCGGCACCAAGCACACCGAGTACTACGTCACACCCTCGGATATCGTCGAGATGGTGCCGCGCATCGCCGCCATCTATGACGCACCGTTCGCCAACTCTTCGGCGGTACCGGCCTACTTCTGCGCCCAGTTGGCGCGCGAGACGGGCATGGACCTGATTCTGGGTGGCGACGGGGGCGATGAACTGTTCGCGGGCAACAAGCGCTACGCGACCCAGCGGGTTTTCGCCCTCTACGACGCCCTGCCCGGTCCGCTGCGCGGAGCACTCGGTGGCGCGATCCGCAACTTTCCCGTTGCCCGTGAGTTCTGGCCCATCCGCAAGGCGCGCAGCTACGTGGACCAGGCGGCGGTGCCCATGCCGCGCCGCCTGGAGACCTACAACATTCTGCACCGGGAAGGGCTCGATGCCCTCTGCACCCCCGCCTTCCTGGCCACGGTGGACTCGGGCGGGCCCGATGAGCAACGCCGGGTTGTTTACGACAACGCGCGAGCGGAGACCATGCTCAATCGGATGCTGGAACTGGATCTGAAATTCACCCTCGCGGACAACGATCTGCCCAAGGTGAGCCGCATGTGTGAACTGGCCCGCATTGGCGTCAACTACCCCATGCTGGATGACGGCCTGCTGGACTTTGCCGCTCGCCTGCACCCCGACTACAAGCTCAAGGGAACCCACCTGCGATGGTTCTTCAAGGAAGCGCTACGCGGTTTCCTGCCCGATGAAACCCTGAACAAGACCAAGCAGGGCTTCGGCCTTCCGTTCGGCCTGTGGGCAAAGAATCACAAGCCGCTGAACGAGCTCACCGGCGACAGTCTGGAAGCACTGAAGGGGCGCGGCGTCATCAATCCCGCCTTCATCGACACCCTGTGGAACAAGCGCATGGCCGACCATCCGACCTATTACGGCTCGACGGTCTGGCTGCTCATGACCCTGGAGCAGTGGCTGCAACAACACGCGCCTGACTGGTCGGTCTGAAGCGCGCTCAGGCCACCGTATCCGGGCGGGTCATCAGTGCGTTATGACACATGCGGGCCATGAATCGGCCGTGACTTTCGTCCCAGGGTCGGAAGCGGGGGATCTGCATGAGGTCCCCACCCGCGTGAAATGCGCCGTGCGAGGTGCTGACGGCCGCATCCATGCCCAACCGCCTCATCATGTCCACATGTTCGGGGCCGTAGTGTCGACCGGGGCGCCCGACCGGGTAGGCGAACAGGCCCACACGCTCTCCCAGGTGTGATTCCAACCAATCACGGCCCGCGCTGATCTCCTCCTCCGCCTGTGTCGGCGGCACCTCCGTCAGTATCGGGTGGGTCATGGTGTGGCTACCGATCTCCATGCCGGCATCGCGCAGTTGGCTCAGTTGGCGGGCCGTCATCATCAGGTCCGTGGGGAGTCTGTCCCCCAGGCGGTTCTCAATCTCCTCCACGACCTCCAGGCGCTGCGCGCGGGAGCGGGTCTTGAGCTCTCCCAGGGTCCGGAACAGGAGCTGGGGCCGCCCCGCATCGCTGTCGATCTCGAGCACCCCCAGACCGAGATCCGACCAGTCATGGCTGCCCGGCGGTAGGACCCGCAAGGCCTCGGTCACGGTGTCGTTCCACATGCGGCCGCCGTCCAGATAGCCCGGGGTGATGAAGAACGTCGCCGCTATACCCTGTCGCTCCAGGATGGGTAAGGCCCGGCTCACATTGGATTCGTAGCCATCATCAAAGGTCACGCAGGCGCTACGCGCGGGCAGAGTGCCCGCCTTCAGGTGCGCGACCGCCTCTCCAAGGGTCATGACCCGGTACACCGAAGCCAGCCAGCGCATCTCCTGTTCGAAACGCGCCGCATCGGGCTCACCCGGGTTGAGGGGATCGGATCGATCCACCACGCGGTGATAGATGAACACCGTCAGGCGCGCACGGCGCCCCCCCGGGGACGAGACGGACGAAGCCAGAGACCAAAGGCCGTTCAATGCCGTTTCCTATGCATGGGCCCGAAGCCCGGCGGCAAGGAGCGCCCGCCCGGAACCCGGCCAGGACTTGAGGAAGAGGGACTTGAGGCAGAGGGACTCGCGGAAGAAGGCCCCGTGGAAGAAGGCCTCGTGGTAGAGGGCCCGGGCGATGCGCGGTCGCCATCGGCCCGCCCCGGCGGCAGAGCACCCGGCGCGGATTCGCTCTTCGCGCCACCGCGCACCCCGGACGGAATCGCCCGGCTCGCGGCCCCAGCGGATGGCCGTGGTGATGTCCCACCCGCGGGCGGGCCCGCGGTCTTGGTATCGCGTATCCCCGCGCGAGACGCACCAGGAGGGCTGGGCCTGGGGGCCGATCCAGCACCGGGCTTTGGCGGCGCTGACTCGCCTCCAGGCGGACCCGATCCGCCAGCCAGCGGGGCAGGCGGGCGGGATAGGACGGGTTGCGGCATCGGCGGGCCGACGGGAGAACGCGGCGGACCCTTGCCCGACGGTGGACCGGTGCCGAGCGCGGGGGCGCCACTCATGGGCGGCAAGGCACTGGCCTTGGCGGTGTTCAACTTCTGAAGGGTCTCCACCACTTCACGCTTGGTCAGGGCCACGATGCCGACGATGTGGTAGGTCCAATCCCAATAGCTGAGTCCGAGGAACGCACCACCGGTGGCAAAACCCACCAGGCTCACCTCGACCATGGCCCCCAGGGAGGCCGCCCAGGCGAGCTCGGGCACCCCCCGGGATTTCTTCACGATCCAGCGGCACATGAAGAAGGTCGAAAACGCCATGAGCAGGTAGAAGCTCAAGCCCACGAATCCATGTTCGCCCAGGATCTTGAAATAGATACTGTGTGCGTCGTGCACCATATCGGGATAGGGCGAGTACTTTGGGAACAGGGAATGGTGGAAGCCCCTGAAACCCAGGCCTTCTAGTGGCTTGTCCGAGGCCGCGTTCCAGGCGTACCACCAGGCACTGATGCGCCCCATGGCGGACCGATCCTCTTCGTAGGAATCGATGGTATTCATCCGGTCGAACCAGCGATCCGGCATCATCATGAGCACCAGGGGCGCCGCCAACACGATGGCGATACCGGTCTTGAACTTGTACTGACTCTTTACCCACAGCCATCCCAGCATGGCGGCGATGGCCAGCAGGGCACCGCGGGAGTAGGAGCCGATGGCCGAGATACCGCACAGAAATATGGTCGCGAGGATCAGGTAGCCCACCCATTTGTTTTTGTACTGGGTGCGTAGGAACAGCAGGATGGGAATACAGCAGATCAGGGCCAGGGCGAGCTCGTTGTTGCCCTCGATGTAACTGTCCTTGGGTCCCCAGACCTTGGCGCCGCCCGCGGTGAGGACGGTGAAGATCCCGCCCTTGAATCCGTAAAAGGCGATGGAGCCCGTGATGACGGCAAGCAGGATGGTGATCCGCTCCCGCCCCCAGCAGACCATGATGGTGACCAGATTCAGCAACTGAATCTTCATCACCTTGTCCCACTGGCTCCACGATTTATGGTCGTAGGCGAACACCGATGTGACGTTGAACCAGAACACCAGAGCCAACATCCAGATCATGTTGCTGTACATGGGCAGGCCGCGACGCTGATTGGGATTGGTCACGAAGGCGAGCAGGGTGCAGGCCGCGATCAATGCCGCGAAAGGCATTGAATACGCGAATCCCCAGCCCATGCGGTGCGGGTTCATGTACGAGATCCACGCCCACATGAAGGCCCCGAGATGAGGTCTCGTGAAGATATACGGCAAGGAGCCGAGCACGATGAGTGTGACGATGAGATCGCGCATGGGGCGGGATCAGGACCCTGGGTGTTGCGGGGGGGCACGGCGTCGGGACGCGGCCATCTTAACCCGGCCGACGGACCAGGCGCCCTCACGGCTTCAAGTCTGGCCAGACCTTGGAAAAAAGGAAAAACCGCCTTCGCTCACGGGGTGCACGCGCGGATTTCGACAACCCCACACAGGTAACGCCTGCTCGACACTGGGGTATAACCCTAGGGGACACATCGTAATCTGATTGGTTCCCATGTTCGGACTCGGCAAAAAGACACGTCTGCCAAGCCCCGACCAGGCGCTGCCTGGCCGGGCTGATGTCATGCCCGTTGCCGAACGCCACTTCGTGAACGGGCAAGCCCTGATGCCGCCCTTCCCCGAGGGAATGGAGCGCGCACTATTCGGCTTGGGTTGCTTTTGGGGCGCCGAACGCCGCTTCTGGAAAACGGATGGCGTGTACACCACCGCCGTGGGTTACGCGGGCGGACATACCCCCAATCCAGACTATCGCGAGGTCTGCAGCGGCATGACCGGGCACAACGAGGTCGTGCTCGTGGTGTTCGACCCGGCCCAGCTGAGCTACGCCCAGCTACTGCGTATCTTCTGGGAGGCCCATGACCCCACCCAGGGAATGCGCCAGGGCAATGACGTAGGCACCCAGTACCGTTCCGGGATCTACACCTTCGGTGACGAGCAATTCGAGCTCGCGCGCAGTTCGATGGCGACCTACCAAGACCGGCTCCATCAGGCCGGACTCGGCGCCATCACCACTGAAATCGTTCCCGCCCCCGAGTTCTATTACGCGGAGGACTATCACCAGCAATACCTGGCCAAGAACCCCGGCGGCTATTGCGGACTGGGCGGAACCGGCGTGACCTGCCCGGATGGCCCGCCGGATAAGACGGCCTCGTAATGGACAAGCCTGTTCTTTGGTACGTCCACGACCCGATGTGCTCGTGGTGCTGGGGCTTTCGCCCGGCTCACACCGCACTGATCGACGGTCTCAACGGCGAAATCCCCGTTCGCCGTTTGCTCGGTGGCCTGGCCCCGGACTCAGATCACCCCATGCCCGAGGAGATGCGGAATTACCTCAAGTCCACATGGCACCGAATCGAGCAACGCGTCCCCGGCACCCGTTTCAATTTCGATTTCTGGACATCGACCACCCCGAAGCGCTCCACCTGGCCCGCCTGCCGGGCCGTCATCGCCGCGCGCGCCCAGAATCCCGATATGGATGAGGCCATGACCCATGCGATACAGCGTGCGTACTACCTGGATGCACGCAACCCCAGTGAAATCGACACCCTGAGGGACCTGGCCGCTGATCTCGGACTCGACACGGAGAAGTTCAGCGCCAACATGGCATCGACCACGGTCCGCCAGAGCTTCGCCGAGGAACGCGAATCCGCGCGCATCATGGGTGCCCATTCATTCCCCAGCCTGATCCTGGAGCGCGGCGGCCAGCACCATCCCATCACCATCGATTACACCCGCCCCGAGTTGATGCTCAAGCAGGTGGATGGGGTTTTGACGAACTGATCGCCACGCGCGCGGGGCGCTACCCTCGCCGCGCAACGCCCTGGGGATCAGCAGCCATCGGGGACCAGATCGATTCGATCGTCCTGATTGGGTACGAGACACAGAAACGAGAAGGCTTCCTCGCCCACGGTGCGGTACCAATGAGGCGACCCGGCGGGGATGAATACCACGTCACCCGCCTTCACCTGGTAGATCTCGCCGTCGATTCCGACCTCGGCGCTGCCGGTCAACACGAACTGCTCATGCTCGACGGTGTTGGTGTGGGCGGGCATGGACCCACCGGGCGCCATGGTGAACCTACGCATGGCGAAATGCGGCGCATGATCGGAGCCGATCAGTACCTGCATGTCCGTTGCCTCACCCGCCGCCACCTCAGTCCTGGGCATCTCGTCAGCGGTGACCACTCGTGCTGTGTTCATGGCTTCAACCTCCGGCTGGGGCAGCGGAACTCGGATGGGTTCAACGAGTGGGGCCGGTCAGCCCCGGTCGGCGGCGGCCTGCTGCTTGCCGTCACCCTCGTAAATGAGCATGGGCTTGCTTCCGTTGTCTATGACCCCGCCGTCGATGACGGTCTTGGTCACCGATTCCAGGCGCGGCAACTCGTACATGATGTCCAGCAGGGCATTCTCCATGATGGTGCGCAGCCCCCGTGCGCCGGTCTTGCGCGCCATGGCTTTTTTCGCCACCGCACTGAGTGCCTCGGGCAGAAATTCCAGATCCACCCCCTCCATGCGGAACAACTGCGCATACTGCTTGACCAGTGCATTGCGCGGCTCGGTGAGGATGCGCAGCAGCGCGGCCTCATCCAGTTCGCGCAAGGTGGTCAGCACCGGCAGTCGGCCGACAAATTCCGGAATCAGACCGAACTTGATCAGGTCATCGGGCTCCACCTCGGAGATCAACTCATCGGTGCGCTTGGCGTCCTGCTTGGATTTCACGGCCGCGGAGAATCCGATTCCGGACTCCTCGGAGCGCTGACGCACCACATCCTCCAGCCCGGCGAAGGCGCCGCCACAGATGAACAGGATGTCGCGCGTGTCGACCTGGACCATCTCCTGCTGGGGGTGCTTACGCCCTCCCTGGGGCGGGATGGAGGCCACCGTCCCCTCGATGAGCTTCAACAGTGCCTGCTGAACGCCTTCTCCGGAAACGTCACGGGTGATCGAGGGGCTGGCGGACCGACGGGTGATCTTGTCGATCTCGTCGATATAAACAATGCCCCGCTGCGCGCGATCCACGTCGTATTCGCATTTCTGCAGCAGTTTCTGGATGACGTTCTCCACGTCCTCACCGACGTAACCGGCTTCGGTCAGGGTGGTGGCATCCGCGATCGCGAAGGGCACGTCCAGAAGGCGAGCCAGCGTCTCGGCCAAGAGGGTCTTACCGGACCCCGTGGGCCCGATCAGCAGAACGTTGGACTTGGAGATTTCCACCTCATCCTTGCCGCGCGTGGCATTGAGGCGCTTGTAGTGGTTGTACACGGCCACCGAAAGCACCTTCTTCGCCGCTTCCTGACCAATGACGTACTCATCGAGAGTGGCGTGGATCTCCCGCGGCACGGGCAAACGCCCCGTACTCTCCCCCGAGGCTTCCTCAAGGGTCTCGCGGATGATGTCGTTACACAGGTCCACGCACTCGTCGCAGATATAGACCGACGGCCCGGCGATCAGCTTACGGACCTCATGCTGGCTCTTGCCGCAGAAGGAGCAGTGCAGGGTTTCACCGCCGCCCGCGCCGGAACCACCAGAAGACTTGGAACCCTCGGCGGGTCCTGTTCCGGAACTGTCTTTCGAATCGCTCATGAAGATGTCTTGGGGAGGGATTGGGCTTGAGGGAGGCGTTCAGCCCGGCTGTCGGACCGGGAGAACCCGCCTGTTGATGGCTGCCAGTCTACACAAGGCCACCGTGATCCATCGGTTCGGTTGCCGTGGAAATTCGTCCCGGCTTCTCCCACCACCCGCACCCGGTGCGTCATCGAATATCAATGGACGGGAACCGCACGCGGCTCCCGTCGGAAGTGGATTCAGAACCTGACGTTGGCCTGGAGACTGACGATATCCACCGTGGCATCGTAGGAACCGGTCAGGGTGTGGTTGGACGTGAGGGGCGAGGCGTTGTTGATGTCGATATCGTCAAACTCGATATGGGTGTATCCCGCATCAATGCTGAAGCTCGGGGACACCCGCCAGGTCGCGCCCAGACTGAACCAGTAGCGGTTCTCGTCGGGGAGGCGCGCCGTCTGCAGGGCGGCATTTTCCACCGGTGACTCATCGAAGGCCCAACCGGCACGCAGGGTGAGGTCATCGCGATAGTCATACTCGACCCCCACGCCCACGCGGTAGGTGTCGTTCCACTGCAGATCCAGGGTGCGATTTCGATTGGCGGCGCCAACGAACTCGATCTCGATCTGCTGGACATCGCTCCAGGTGTAGAAACTCGCATCAGCGGACAGCCGCACCTTCGGCATGACCTCCGTCACCACCCCGATCGAGTAGACATCGGGGAGTTCAAGTTCGGCACGCACATCATTGTTGCCCGTCACACCCGCACAGAACGCGTTACCCGCGCAGCCCGCGGATCGCTCGAAGCGGGCCTCTCCACCCAGATCATGCTCAACGCCCTGTCTCCAACTCAGGCCTATGCGCGTGGCATCGGTCGGGGCATAGGTGAGCCCCAGGTTGAGGCCCCAGTTCTCGTCCTCGCCCGTGATGGTCAGTGAGGTGTCATTAGCCGCGACGCCCGCACCACCCAAGCCCCCACAAGAGGCCACCACGGGCACACCCAGCGCGGTGGCGGCCGCGGCACAGGCCGCGAACGAATCGACCTTGTTGCCCAGCGACACTTCGAAAGTCTGGTAGTTGATACCCGCCCCGACGGACCACTGCTTGTTCACCTTCCAACCCAGGGCCAGGTTGTAATTGAAGGTTTTGATCTCGTTGTCCACCGCGTGATAGCGCCCCACCCACTGCTCGTCATACTTGGTGGACAGACCGAAGGGCACGGTCACGCCGAAGCCCGCGACCAGGGAATCGGTGACAGGGATGCTGGCATAGAAGTTGGGAATCCCCGCTGGTGGGTCGTTTTCGGCGTTGGCGCCTCCCAGGGCCGTGGGCACGATTGTCAGCGCCTGATTCAATTGAGAGCCGTTATTACTGAACTCCGCGGAAGGTGCGATCACATGACCCACGACGGCCACCTGCACGCCGTCCGTGAACTCAGTCAAGCCCGCCGGATTCGAGTTCACCGTGCTGGCGTCACGCGCTTGTGCCACCTCACCCGCAAAGGCCTGACCGAGGCCGCTGGCACTCTGTTCCGCGATATAGAAACCGGCCCCGTGCGCCGAACCCGTTACCGATGACACCACCAGGATCATCGGCCAAAGCCCATACTTCGTCTGCATTGTGTGCTACTCCCCCACACATATCCCCTTTCGTCGATGGAATCGGGGATTTTTTGATCGTTCGCGAAGTGTAGCAGCACCGGCGCCGCCATGAAGCGAAGCGCCGTATCGGGCAGTGAGGCCCGAGCCGGGGTCAGATGTGCAAGGCGGAGGTGATGACTTCCTTCGCGACGAAACTGACGATTCCAAGACCCAGGGAGAAAAACAGAACAAACGTTCCGTATCGGCCGGCCTTCGAGCTCTTCGCCATATCCCAAACGATGAACAGCATCAGGCCGATGAGCCCACTGACACAAACAGTGAGGGCGATGTCTTCGAACTCTTTGATGCTCATGAGGGAATGCCTGGGGGGTGCCTACGCGCTCGAGGGCTGGGTGTCGGCTCGCCGGGAGCGGAGAGAACAAAGGTTTCCTCATGCTGCGCGGCAAGATCATTGAAAAGCGCGCGCACACTAGGGTTTGCCCGACACTCTGAAAATGACATATGTCAATTCTTGCGGGAGCGACGACACGCACCCGGAAACGCGATGA
>JBMYTY010000021.1:0-11537 GCA_049604855.1 Gammaproteobacteria bacterium
GCGAAACGTCGCTGACGTACGGCATTCTCGAACGGCGATCGGGGGTCCGGCATCCATTTCCTGATCTTCGTGGGCCTGTTCGCGGCGGTCTTCGGCGGTACGCGCACCCAGATCTCCGGCCCCACCGGACCCATGACGGTGGTCATGACCTCGGTGCTCACCCAGCTCATGGCGGATTATCCGGAGCAGGGCGTGCAGATGGCCTTCACCACGGTGATGCTCGCGGGACTGATCCAGGTCGCCATGGGCCTGATGAAACTGGGGCGCTACATCATCATGGTTCCCTACCCGGTGATCTCCGGCTTCATGTCGGGGATCGGGGTGATCATCATCCTGCTTCAGGTCGGCCCCCTGCTGGGCTTCGCGGGAGAGGGAAACGTTCTTCAGGCCGCACTGGCAATCCCCGCGCAACTGCTGTCGCCGGACCCGACGGCTCTGGCGCTTGGGCTGCTCACTCTCGCCATCGTGTTCCTGTGGCCCGCTCGCTGGGCAACCATCCTGCCCTCGCCCCTGGTAGCACTGATCGTTGGCAGCCTCGTCCTCGTGATGGCGGCACCGGGCAGCGGCATCGGGCGCATCGGCGACATCCCCAGCGGTTTCCCCGCCCTGGTCGTTCCCCACTTCGAGTGGAGCGCGACCAGGCAGATGCTGACCGCCGCCGTCATGCTCGCGGTTCTCGGTGCCATCGACTCCCTGCTCACCTCGCTGGTGGCGGACAACCTCACCCGCACCCAGCATGATTCCAACCGCGAATTGCTTGGACAGGGTATTGGCAACACCATGGCGGGACTGTTTGGCGGCCTACCCGGCGCGGGAGCCACCATGCGTACCCTGGTGAATGTGCGCGCGGGAGGCGAAAGCCCTTTGTCGGGCTCCCTGCACTCATTGGCGCTGCTGGCCATCGCCCTGGGCCTGGGTGGTCTGTTCGAAGACATCCCCCTGGTGGTTCTGGCCGGCATCCTGATCAAGGTGGGTGTGGATATCATCGATTGGCCGTTCCTCCGACGCGTCCACCGCATGCCCGTCTTCAGCATCGGACTCATGCTGTTGGTCTTCGCGCTGACCGTCTTCGTGGACCTCATCACCGCTGTGTTCGTCGGGGTGTTCCTCAAGAATCTGGTCACCCTGGAGAAGATGTCCGAGTTCCAACTCGATGATCTGGTCCTCAGCGACGGTATCTCCAATACCGAGAATCTCAGCAAGGAGGAGCGGGAATGGTTGAGCGGCGAGGGCGGAAAGACGCTACTGCTGCGGATCATGGGGCCGGTGAGCTACGCGGTGGGCCGCGGGCTCAGTCAACGCCTGTCCCGGTTCGAACACGCACGGACCCTGTACATCGACTTCAGCGTCGCCAATCTGGTCGGCGTCTCCACGCCCATGCTGGTTGAGGACGTGGTCGCATCGGCGCTCAGAAACGGCGCAACGGTGAAAATCACCGGGCTGCACGACCGGGCTCTGCACAAGGAGAACAGGGATTACCTGATCTCGATGGTGGGCACCAAGCGCTGCTTCGACACCTTGGAACAGGCCCGCGCTTCCCGTTCCTGAGCGTGCCCCCCCGGCGCACGTCCCGCTCATACCCGCTCTGCTCGCGGTCCCCACCATGGCGGTGGCCGGTGGAGACCAACCGCCCGACGATTTACCCGACATGGCTGGATTGGGGGCTTAACCCATAACTGACCACGATCAATTGTTGCGCCGTGCCGATGCTGCACTTGCGAATACGCAATGCCGCAACTCCACAGGTCACCGGAGACTGCGCCAAACCTTTTTCCAAACCTTTTCGGAGCAATGTCATGACTGATCAGAACGAGTGGGCCGAATGGCGCGAAGTCGCTGAGGAGAATCCCGAGCAGGCCGAAGTCATCATGGAAATGATGATGGCCATCGACGAGGACGAGGACACCCAGGAAGCCGCCTGAGGCCATCGCGCCCCAATGTACCCCCGGGCAGGGACGCCCACCCCCACACCCCGCTATTCGCCCATGTCTCCCCGCCGCCCAAGGCGGCCTCTCATTCAATCCCCACCGACCGAGCGATGACTCAACGAATGAGCGGGTCCGTCTGCTGCCCCGGCAACTGGTAACGCAAGCCCACATCGCGGCGCAGCAGGATCAGGTCACTGCCCTCCTGTTCGATGTCGTAGCGCCGTGACACGCCGTCCTCGAACGTCAACTCGATGTAACGCTCCGAGGCCGGTTCATCCCCCTCCGCCACCGACACCCAGATCGCCTTCGCGTGGCGCCAGGCCTCGAGCAGGGCATTGATCTCCGCCGCGCCCATGGGCGGGTCGGCCAGCCATCCCGCGGGCGCCCGCCGCAGGGTCCTCCCGGGCAATCGTAGCTGCGTGAGGCCCGCGCCGGTCGGCAACAACGCATTATCGACCAGGGCCTCGGGCCCCCCGAGGATCTGCCCCGTGCGCTCATCACCGATGGTGGCGATCTCCTTGCCCAGACGCACATAGCGGCGCCCGGTGATCGGCTCCAGCCCGCCGAACACGATCAGCACGTCATTGAGTTGGAGCTCACCCAGAGGCCGGTCCAGGCCGAATTCCGCCAGGTCTCCCTCGGGAACGGGAAACCGGCTGTATACCGGCGTGGTGAGTATGCCCGCCAGGTGGCGGACACGATGACCGTGGGCCCGCTCGGCGTAGGGTGCCTGCATGAGCCAGTCCAGCCCCGCGCCACTGAGCACGATGGGCGCATCATCGCGGCGCCGGATCTCCACGTGGCTGACGGCATCCACGCTCAGCCGCGCCAGGGGCTCTCCGGGGGCTTTCACCCCGGTGCGGTTCAGGCTGAGCCAGGCCAGAGCCGACAACAGCAGGACCACCACCCCCAGGGCGGCGTTCAGTCCCCATCCCCGCCCCAGCGCGCCCAGGCTCACAGTCGACGCCTGCGCCAGGCGATGAACGGCCCGGTCAACATCAGGGCCAGTGGCAGCAGGATCTGAATGCCCAGTCCCAGCACCAGGCGGTCATCGGAAGTCATCACGACGCTGTGATCCGGTGCGGCCTTGGGCGGAATGGACAAAAGGCTGTCGTCGCGCACCAACCAATTGAACAGGTTCAGCCCCAACTCCAGGTTGCCCCCGTTGCCGAGCCAGGTGTTGGCGAGAAAATCGGCATCACCCAGGACGATCACACGCTGACTCCGGGCTCGACCATCCGGTGTCTCCGCCATGCGCGTGGCCGCCACTCCGATCACCAGGGGTCCCTGGCGTTCGCCCTGCAGCGGGTCATAGTCGATGGTGCCCTCGATGGGCCCCGTCTCGGTCCAACTGCGCTCCAGGGTCAAGAGCAGCGGGTCCACGATCCAACCCCGGGTGATGGCCGCGGCCCCCACATCCAATGCCACCGCGCGCGGAAACACCGTCACCATGGACATGCCCCGCGTCGCTCCATGCTGGGTGTCATACCCCGTGACCATGGCGAAAGCGGGGTCGTCGATCTGGTAGTCGCGCGTGGTGGCATCCACCACCACGCCGGGCAAGGTGCCCAGATCGATCCCTGGAAACAGGTCTTCCGGTGCCAGCTTTGAATGCTCTTCCAGCATCAGCATCAGCGCACCCCCGCCCTCCGCATAGCCCTTGAGCAACGCCGCCTCGCCGGGCAGCAGGGCGCTACGCGGATCGGCCACGACCAGCGCCCCCATATCCGGCGGCAGGGCGTTGCGCTCGAGCAGGTTGAGGGGTTCGAGTTGAATGCCCCGCCGCGACAGATGCCCGCTGAACTCGAGAAAGTCGTGGTTCGCCTGGCCACCGGGATTGCGCTCTCCGTGACCCGCGAGGAAATAAACCTTGCGCGTTCCGCCGCGCAGCAGTCGCTGCAAGGCATTGGTCACCGTGGACTCACTGGCCACGGGCACGTTCTCCAAGCGGTCGCGGTAGCGCACCAACCATTCACCGTTCGCGCTGACCCCCAGGCTGCGCACCTCCTCCGGGTAGCGCGCGGGGTCACGAAACTCCAGGCTGATGTCCGCCTTCTCGCGCCGGTAGCGCTGCACCAGATCACGCACCCGCTGCCGGGCTCCTTCTTCCTCGGCCATGTAGACGGTGATCCGCAGTGTCCCGGGCATGCGCGCGAGCACGTCCTGGCTGGTGCGACTCAGGGTGTTGCGTTGATTTTCGGTCCAATCCCAGTCCAGCGCATGGCGATCGGTGAGCCATGCCGCCAAGCCCACGGCCGCGCCCAGCAGCAGGGTGAACACCGCCCCTTGCAGGCCGAGCATGAACGTTCGTCGTGTACCGGGTCGCATGGGCTCAACCCCTAAGCCTTAGCACTTCCAGGCGGCGCACTGCCAAGGCCAGGAAGAACAGATCGAGCAGCAGGAAATACGCCACGTCGGCGGTATTGAACAATCCCTTCACGAAGGGCTGAAAGTGATTGTTCAGCCCCAGGTAGGCGAACAGGGCGCTCTCTTCCGATTGGCCTGCCCAGTCCAGCAGGAGCAACAACAGCAGCGCCCCCAGCGCGCCCATGGCGGCGACCACCGGACGAGCCGTGAGACTGGACATGAACAGCCCCACGGCGACGTAGGCGCTGACCAGCAGCGTAAGGCCCAGGGCGGCGGCGGCGAGCTTTCCCAGGTCCAGGTTCGTGATCAGCAGCAGGGCCAGGGGGGCCAACATGAGCAAACCAATCTGGACCAGGGCGAACAGCAGAAGGCCCAGGTATTTGCCCAGAATGATGGTGACCGGTCCCACCGGGGCGGAGACCAACAGGCTGAGCGTCCCCTCCGCGCGCTCGCCCGCGAGCAGCCGCATGCTGAGCAAGGGCATGACCAGCATGAGCACCACGGCCAGGTTGCTGATCGCCGGTGCGATGACCAGGTCGGTAACACCCGGCGGAGATTCGAGCTTGGCGACCTGGGCCGCGACGGCCAGGTAGGCCTCCAGTTGCCCGAACATCACCCAGGCAAAGAGGAACTGGACGACACCCAGCACCACCCACGCCAGGGGCGAGACGAACAGCGATCGCAGCTCGCGGCGTGCCAAGACCAGGATCATCGCGACACCCCGCCCGCTTCAGCGGCGCCGAAAGCCGAGGGACCGGGCTTATCGGCAGCGGTCACATCACCCGGAGTCAGATCACCCGGAGTCACATCACCCAGGGTCAGGTCCAAGAACACGCGCTCCAGGCCATCCGATTGCGGGCTCAGGCTCAACAGCCCCCAGCCCTGTTCCAGCGAGGCGCGCGCCACCGCATCCTGAATTTCGGCGCCCTGCCCGTGGTAGAGCAGAAACCCACCCTCGGCCGTGGACTCCACGCGCTCGACACCATCGATGGCCTCAAGGGCATCCCGCGGCGGAGGCTGGCGGAATCTCAAGGACAGCGCGGGCACGCGGGCACGCTGCTCCAGTCCCGCCAGCGAATCGGCGAACACCAGGCGCCCCTTGTTGATGATCTGTACCCGGGTACAGACGCTCTGCACCTCGGGCAGGATGTGCGTGGACAGAATCACCCCGTGATCACGACCCAGGTCGCGTATCAGGTCGCGTACGGCGCGGATCTGGTTCGGGTCAAGGCCGACGGTGGGTTCGTCCAGGATGACCACCGCCGGGTCATGGACGATGGCCTGGGCGATACCCACACGCTGCTGGTAGCCCTTGGACAGATTCGCGATCAGGCGTCGGCCCTTGTCGCCAAGACCGCAGCGCTCCCGCGCGCGCTCGACCGCGGACGCCAAAGCACCGCGTGCGACACCATGGAGGCGGGCGGCGAAGCGTAGGTATTCATCGACGGTGAAGTCCCGATAGAGCGGTGGATGCTCGGGCAGGTAACCGAGATGGCGCTTGGCTTCGCGGGGCCGGTCGACCAGGTCCGCGCCGGCGATGGAGATACTGCCCGCGCTGGGCGCGAGGTTCCCGGTGAGAATGCGCATGGTGGTGGATTTGCCCGCGCCATTGGGGCCGAGGAAACCGAGGATGTCGCCCGGTGCAAGACTGAAGGAAAGATCATCCAGTGCCTGATGATCGCCATACCAGCGACTCAGGCCGCGCACCTCGACCAGCGCGGACTCCTCGCTTTCCGGCTGTCGGGTCATTTCGTTGCTTGCACCGCTCATGGGCGAATCCGAATCATGGGCGAATCTGAAGTTCCTGAAGACTGTGCGTGGTTCCCGGACGGCTCCGCGGCCCACCGCGCCCGGCGCCGGGCCGGTGGCAGCTCGTCAGTGCATCCGTCGCAGCCCGGTATCATACGGATTTGTTGATCGATTTCCGTGTCGCGGACAGGGGGAATCCGGTGCCTGCCCCGGGGCATGCGCCGCTCCTTCCGATACACGATCACGGCCCGGCGGCCCGCGTTGCTCCCCATGGCCATAGTGCCCACTATGAGGCCGCCTCGCGCCGGGTCTGAGAACACCCTGGTCTGACACGCGCGCGGATGTTTAACCGCGTCCCGCGCACCACCGCATTAACGGGAGACTCCCCCCTGATGAGCGTCGATAGTGGCCCCCTGGTCCTGGGCCTGGTCCTGGGCGTGGATACCGGTGGCACCTTTACCGATTTCGTCCTGCTCACCCCGGACGGTCTGCGCATCCACAAACAGTTGTCGACACCCGACGCACCGGAACGGGCCATTCTGGAGGGCGTCAGCCACCTGCTGGACGAGCGCTCGGGACTTCATGTCGTGCACGGCTCCACCGTCGCCACCAACGCCGTACTGGAGGGCAAGGAGGCGCGCACGGCCTACATCACCAACCGGGGCCTGACCGACGTTCTCACCATCGGGCGGCAGGCGCGCGCTGACCTCTATGACCTGCAACCGCCCGCGCGACGGCCGCCGGTTCCCGCGCCACTGTGTTTCGGTACCGGTGGAAGACTCGATGCCCAGGGCAACAGCCTCGAAGACCTGGGCGAGGACGAGCTGATCGAGCTGGGGCGGGCTCTGCAAGCCAGCGCCCCCGATGCCGTCGCCATCAATCTGCTGTTTTCCTTCCTCAACCCCGATGGCGAGGAACGCATAGCCCGCCACCTGCGCGCGCGGCTCGGCGAGCGCGTTTTCATATGCCGTTCCTCGGAGGTGCTGGCCGAGGCCCGCGAGTACGAACGCGGCATGGCCACCTGGCTCAATGCCAGCACCGGCCCCCTGCTACAGGGCTATCTGGAGCGCCTGACCCGAGGCCTGCGCCCCGCGTCGGTATCCGTCATGCGCAGCTCGGGCGACACCATGGATGGCACGGAAGCGGGACGGCACGGCGTTCACATGTTGCTGTCAGGTCCCGCCGGTGGCCTGCGCGGCGCCCTGCACCTGGGGCGGTCAGCGGGTCACGAACGCCTGCTCACCTTCGACATGGGTGGAACCTCAACGGATGTGGCCCTGCTCGACGGGGGCATCAACCTGACCAACGAGGGTCACATCGGTGCCTATCCCGTGGCCGTACCGCAAGTGGACATGCATACCATCGGTGCCGGTGGCGGGTCCCTGGCCAGCGTGGATGCGGGCGGCATGCTGCAGGTGGGTCCTGAGTCGGCGGGCGCGGACCCCGGCCCGGCCTGCTACGGCAAGGGTGGCGCGCGGCCCACGGTCACCGACGCCAATCTGGTGCTCGGCCGCCTGTTGCCCGAATGCTTCCTGGGCGGACACATGAGTCTGGACGGTGATGCGGCCCGCTCGGCCGTCGGCACCGTGGCCGACGCCCTCGACATGAGCATTGAAGAAGCGGCGCGGGGCATCGTGCGCATCGCCAACGAACATATGGCCCATGCCCTGCGCGTGATCTCGGTCCAGCGGGGACTGGACCCGAGCGCATACACGCTGATGTCGTTTGGCGGAGCGGGCGGACTGCATGTGTGCGCGCTCGCCGAGGCGCTGGGCATGAAACGGGCGATCATCCCGGTCCACGCGGGCGTACTGTCCGCGCTGGGCATGATCGCCGCCCCTCGGGGCCGTGGACTTTCCCAGGGCTTTTCGGGAATCCTCGACACCCTGGACCGGGCCGGTCTGGAAGCGGCCTTCCAGGCGCTTGAACGGGAAGGGACCGGGGCCCTGCGCTCCGAGGGCGTGCCCGAGGCGGAGCTCAAAACGCGGCGGCTCGCCGATTTGCGGTATCTGGGTCAGAGCTACAGCCTCACCTTGCCGTGGCCGGAGAATACGCACGTCCATGAAATCGCCGAGGCATTTCACAAGGCGCACGAAGCCCGCTACGGACACCGAATGGACGAATCCTGCGAATTGGTGAATATTCGCGTACATGCAAGGGGTCCTGATCCAGGTCTGTGTCTGCCCCGGCTGCCGGAAGGCGGCCCGGCGGGCGCGGCCGCGTCCCAATTCACCCGCGTGTTCGGACACGACGGGGACGTCCCCGTTTACGACCGCGCCACCTTGCGCGGCGGTGACCGCATGAGCGGCCCCGCCTTGATCACTGAAACGGTATCCACCAGTTACATCGCCCCAGCTTGGCGGGTGCGCGTGGACCACGTAGGCAACCTGCTCCTGTTTCAGGACGAGGCAGCATGACCACCCTCGACGACTCCCCCCTGCGTGAAGCGCTGCAACGATACGAATCCGGCGAACATGGCACGGCCAGCTCTATTTGCGAGCAGCGTATTCGTGAGGACACGGCGGATGCGCCCGCGTGGGCGCTGCTCGGGCTGAGTCAACTGGCCCTGGGCGACATCGGCAAGGCGGAACGCTGCCTGGGGCGGGCGGCGATACTCAAACCGGGCAACTGGCGCTACCACCTGAACCTCGGCTCCGCGCAATGCTCAGCGGGCAAACCGGCCATAGCGGTCCGCACCTATCACGTGGCCCTGCGTCTGCGACCGGACGAGCCGGACATACACTTCAACCTCGGCAATGCCTATGCGGAAATGGGGCTGCTCGCGGAGGCGGAAGCGGCCTTCGAACAGGTTACGGACACCCGACCCTCGGACACGCGCGCTTGGCTGCACCTCGCGCGCATCCAATTGGCTCGCAACCGCTATGGCTGCGCGGCATTCAGCAGCGAGGAAGCCCTGGCACTGGACCGCGCCAACAGCGAGGCACGGCTGATCCTCTCCCAGGCCAACCTCGCCCTGGGCAATGCCCCCGGTGCCCTCAACGCCCTCAACGCCCTGGTTCGAAAGCACCCGGATCTGGACGACGCGCACTGGGCACGCTCCCGCCTGCGCCTGATGATGGGCCAGTACCACAAGGCCTGGCCGGAGTTTCTGCACTCCTATCCCGACGCCGAATCCGGCGCCCCTCACTGGGATGGTCGACAGGCGTTGCGCAAAAGCCTGCACATCGATGGCCGTGGTTCGGTATCCGATGTCCTGCGCTGGCTGCCGCAGGTCAGCGCGGCCAGCAAACTCACCGGCCCGATCACCTTGCAATGCCACGCCGATCTGGTTCCCTTCCTGGAGCCGAGACTTGCGGGTATCGCCAGCGTGGTCGACCACAACGCGGTGGTCAGTACCGACCTGTCCGCCACCATGGAGATGCTGCCCGCCCTCCTGCGCGCCAGCCCCGACCCCAGCCCGTTTCTCAAACCCGACCCCGAACGGGTGGCGCACTGGCGGACCCGGTTCGCCCATGCAAGCAGCCCCGTGGTCCTGCTTGCATGGCGCGGCGAGGCCAACGGGGGGTCGTTTCCACTGCGCACCCTGGCACCGCTGATCCAGCTCAAAGGCTGCCGCTTCCTCGCGCTTCAGAGCCTCGCGGGTGAACCACCGGTACCCATGGACCTGCTGGACATCAGCGCGGAAATGCAAAGCTTCGAGGACCTGGCGGCCATCATTGCCGCATCCGACCTCGTCATCTCCGCGGACGCACCGGCCGCGCACCTGGCGGGCGCCATGGGCCATCCCACAGGTGTCCTGCTATCCGCCCTGCACCATTGGTCCTGGGGCTGCGATGAACAGACCGCGCCCTGGTACCGGGATGTACTACTCTTCCGACAGGCGGCCCAGGACGACTGGACTGCCGCCACCACGGCCCTGGTCACCCACTATTCCAGGGCAGGCCTCTGCCTGACGGACCGCTAAAGCCGACCACGGCGGCTAGCCGTGCAAGACCGACTCCATACCGGGTCCGACCGGATTCGCATACCCGGACACCCGGTGAGCGGCACCCCGCCGGGACCGGACAGGAGCTTCCCTAACGACACAGACGGCGATATAGCCGGGAATGACACCTATGAACGGTCTGCTTGACCCCAGCTGGTGGGCGGTAATCGCCCTCACCCTGCTTTTCACGCACATCACCATCGCGGCGGTCACCATCTACCTGCACCGCTCACAGGCGCACCGCGCGGTGGAGCTGCATCCGCTCATCAGCCACTTCTTCCGCTTCTGGCTGTGGCTGACCACGGGCATGCGCACCATCGAGTGGGTGGCAACGCACCGCAAGCATCATGCTTTCTCCGACCAAGTCGGCGACCCGCACAGCCCCCGTGTGGAAGGTCTTTCAACCGTGCTGTGGCGCGGAGCCGAGCTGTACCGCATGGCCGCCGACGATCCAAAGGTCCTGGAGCGCTACGGCCACGGCACCCCGAACGACTGGCTGGAGCGGCACGTGTATCGGCACAACCTGGCCGGGATCGTGCTGATGTTGGCCGTGAATCTGCTTCTGTTCGGCCCCATCGGCCTGACTGTTTGGGCCGTGCAGATGATCTGGATCCCGTTCTTTGCCGCCGGCGTGATCAATGGCCTTGCCCATTGGTGGGGCTACCGCAACTACGAGTGCGACGACGCGGCGACCAATATCTCCCCCTGGGGCATCCTCATCGGCGGCGAGGAGCTGCACAACAATCACCACGCATTCCCCAGTTCCGCGCGGCTGTCGAGCAAAGCATGGGAGTTCGATATCGGTTGGTTCTACATCCGCCTGTTCAGCGTACTGGGCCTCGCACGGGTGAAAAAACTGGCACCCCGCCCCCTGCTCATCCCCGGCAAGACCAGCGTCGACGTCAACACCGTCAAGGCCGTGTTTCTCAACCGACTGCATGTCATGGCCGATTACTTCCAACAGGTCATCGTGCCGGTATTGCGTACCGAACAGGCGCGGGCAGGCAGCGCGCTGGCCGACTGGCGCCCCCGCCTCGTCAGACACTGGCTGCGCAACGGCCCCGAACGCATGGGTGAGCGCGAACGCACGGCACTACAGTCCCTGCTCGCGGAATGCCGGGATCTGAAGACGGTCTACGAATACCGTTCACGTCTGCAGGCGGTCTGGAAACGCACGGCGACCGGCCATGAGAACCTGCGCCGCGCCCTGCAGGATTGGTGCAACCAGGCGGAGGACACGGGCATCGAAGCCCTTGAACAATTCAGTCGTCGCCTGCGTGGTTACAGCCTGCAAGCCCACTGATTCCGCGCTTCCAGGCACCAAAACGAAGAAACCCGCCATGTGGCGGGTTTCTTCGTTTCCGGGCCTGGACCGCAGCGGAACGGCCGACCCGATCAGAACACGGCGATTACTTGATCTTCGCTTCCTTGTACATCACGTGCTTGCGAATCGTCGGGTCGTACTTCTTGGTCTCCAGCTTTTCAGGGTGGAGTTTCTTGTTCTTCGCAGTCGTGTAGTAATGACCGGTGCCGGCGCTCGACACCAG
>JBMYTY010000022.1:0-11474 GCA_049604855.1 Gammaproteobacteria bacterium
CCGTCCATTTCCTGGGGAACGGGAACTACCACGACGGCTCGGGCGGCAACGGCTCGGGGCCGTGGGTGACCGGCGACATCTACGTGATCCAGGGCACGGCGACGATCCCGTCCGGCCAGACCCTGACGCTGGATGGTCCCCGCCAGATGGCCGATGCCATGGGTCATGCGCTGCGTCGCTTCAACAACTGGCACGAGGCCCGGCAATTCTACGAGATGGGGCCGACCGCCGCCGCCCGTGATCTTTCCGGGCCCTGGGACACCGGGGGCTGGAACAGCGTGGTGCCCTCGCCGACCAATGGCCTGGAGGGGGTATGGAAGGCGACCAGTGGTGAGACGATCCTGATCAAGGGAGGCCGCTTCCGGATTCTCACCATGGGCAGCCAGCGTGATGGGATCTACATGACCTACGCGGATCGGATGATCGCCTACTTCCCCGCCGAGGACTCCGTGCGCCTGTTCCAGTTCCTATTGCGCGGTGACCGTCTCCTGGTTCAAGACGACTCGGGCGGAATCCTCGCGCTGAGCCGGAAATCCGGTTCGAATCCCCTGGTTCACTGATCCCCTGGTTCACCGATCCCCGGTCTCGCCCCCATAAAGAGACCTCACCCGCGCACGGCCACCTGCACCCGATCCAGCTCCGTGCCGAGCCGCTCCAGTATGGGCCCCGCACCCAGCGTGCTCCCGGTACGGCCGAGTTCCTCCAATGACCGGGCCAGATCAGCCAAACGACCCGCGCCGAAGTTTCCACCGCTGGACTTGAGGGAATGGGCCGCGCGGGCGAGAAGCTCCGCATCGTCGTTCGCGACCGCGCCCCGGGCATCATCGAGCAATTGGTTGCTGTCCTCGATGAAGGCCTCGACCAAAAGGTCGAATTCATCCTCCATCGCCTCGCGTAGCGCTTCCAGCGTGGCCTGATCCAGGGCGGGCTCCTGTATGTCAGGCTCGCCCGCGGTGTCGGGAGCGGTCTGACCGTCATCGGAGGAAGGTGCGTCATTCACGGCGATGGGCTCCTCGCGCGTAGCCAGCCATTTCTCGATGACGGCACGCAACGCTTTCATGTTCACTGGTTTGGAAATGTAATCGTCCATGCCCGCGGCCAGACAACGCGCGCGGTCCCCTGTCATGGCATGAGCGGTCATGGCGATCACGGGCAAACGCGCACCCTGCTCCCTCAGGGCGCGGGTGGCATCGAAGCCGTTCATGATGGGCATCTCACAGTCCATGAGAATGAGGTCGTAGTCCCCGCCCGCGGCACGCTTCACGGCCTCCACGCCGTCACCCGCCACCTCGAGGTCGACCCCCATCCGCCGCAACATGGAACAGGCCACCGCCTGGTTCACGGGATTGTCCTCCACCACCAGAACGCGTCCACGCAACGGCGAGCCGTGGTTCGCCGCTGGATCACCCGTGTCCCGCTCCGAAACCGGTTCGGAATTCCCCACCTGTTCCGTCGTGGGGGAGATTTCGGTGGGCGCACCCGCTGGTTCCTTGGGCAACCACTTGAGCAGGGTGTCGCGCAGGGTCGATTTCTTCATGGGCTTGGCCATGTAGTCGTCCATGCCCACGGCGAGACATTTCTCGCGGTCACCGGCCATGGCATTGGCCGTCATGGCAATGATGGGCAGGGTTCGTCCCTGTTCGCGCAGGCCACGGGTCGCCTGAAAGCCATCCATGACGGGCATCTGGCAATCCATGAGTACGGCGTCGTATCGACCATCGGTCATCATGGTCATGGCCTGCTGCCCGTTCTCGGCCACATCCGAACTGATCCCCAACTTCCGCAGCATGGAGCAGGCGACGGATTGGTTGACCGGATTGTCCTCCACCACGAGCACATGCCCGGATAGGGAGTCGGGCTTGGGCAAGACTTCCTCGCCCTGTCCGGTGCGGTTACGGCGCCGCTCGAAGACCTCGCTCAGGGCATCACGCAGCACGGCCTGGCGCACGGGTTTGGTGATGCCCAACTCGATACCGGCGTCAGTGAGGTTCTTGGTGGTATGTCCGACGGAGCTGAGCATGATCAGACCGGTATCGGCGATGCGGGCATCCGCTCGAATCGCGCGCGCCAGGGCCAAGCCATCCATGCCCGGCATCTGCATGTCCAACAGCACCGCCTCGTAGGGCTGCTCCGCCGCCAAAGCCGCCGAGAGCGCGGACAGGGCCGCGTTCCCGTCCGGCGCGAACCCTACCTCCACTCCCATGGCCTGCAGGTAGTTGCCGACGATGGTGCGGTTGATGTCCATGTCGTCGACCACAAGAACCCTGCGCCCGGCCACCTGGGCCGGCATCGAGGGGTCCGGCCGCTCAGCCTGCGCCAGGAACGGAAGCGTGAAGCGAAACGCCGTGCCTTCACCCTGCCGACTCTCAAAGGACAACTCCCCACCCATCATGTCGACCAGATGGCGGGAAATGGTCAGCCCCAGACCGGTACCGCCGAACTCGCGCGTCGTCGACCCATCGGCCTGCACGAAGGGTTGGAACAATTTGCGCTGTGCTTCCTCGCTGATCCCGATACCCGTATCGGCCACCTCGAAGCGCAGCAGCATCCCCGTCTCTCCCGTGCCATCGGATGCGGCCTGGAGATCAACCCGCAACACCACCTCACCCGCTTCCGTGAACTTCACGGCATTGCCCATGATGTTGGAGAGCACCTGGCGCAGCCGGGTCGGGTCGCCAATCACCAGGGTATTGACCTCCGCCGGGATAAAACAGGCCAGTTCCAGGCCCTTCACCTGCGCGGAAGGGCTGAGCAGCGCGGCGACATCCTCGGCGACGGTGCGCACGTCATAGGGAATCGCCTCAAGATCCAGCTTTCCGGCCTCGATCTTCGAGAAGTCGAGGATGTCATTGATGATGGTGAGCAGTGATTCGGCGGATCCCCGCGCGGTATTCAGGAACGAGCGCTGCTCACGGGTCAGCTCGGAATCGGCGATGAGGTCCAACATACCCAGCACCCCGTTCATGGGCGTGCGGATCTCGTGGCTCATATTGGCCAGGAACTCGGACTTGGCGGCCGCCGCGTCCAGGGCCGCCTCCCGTGCCCGCTCCGCCTCGACGCGGGCATGCTCATCCGCCAGGGCCAGGCCCATCATCTGGCCCACCATGGAGAGCAGGGGGATGCGGGCATCGTCCTCACGCGGGCTGGAACCGCCCAGCAGCATGATTCCGAGGCTGCCGCCGGCATGCTTCATGGGAATGCAATAGGCGCGGTGGGCGCGATCGTAGACCGGTTCCTGCTCCGGCAAGCCGCGGCGGATCAGCTCGGCGTCAGGAGCCGGTTCACCCAGGTCACGGGCCGCGATGCAGGTCAGTCGCTCACCCTCCTCCCGTGCCACCCAACACCCGCCTGAGCCATCCATACCCAGCCGCTGTTCCCGGCTGAGCAGATCGAAGACCCGTCCCATGCGGTCATCGAGGTCACCCTGCCCCTGCAGGATGACCGCCGCCGCCGCGCGGAACTCGGCGCCTGCATGCTCCAGGGCCTGGCGGCGCTCGCGGCGCACCGCTTCGCTGATGTCTCTCTGTACGGCAACGAAACCGGCGGGTTCGCCATTCTCATCCTCAAACGGTGAGATGGTCGTCTGAGCCCAGAAACCATCGCTGTTTCCGTCGGGCAGCTGACGCCGGTTCTTAAGCCGTCCCTCCCAGACCCTGCCCGCCAACACCGTGGACCAGAGATCGCGGTACACCGACGGCGGGGTTTCACCGCTGTTGAGTATCGAGGTGCGCCGTCCCAGGGCCTGCTCCCTTGGCCAGCCGGTGATACGCGTGAAGGCCGGGTTGACGTACTCCAGGACGCCACCGAGGTCGGTGACGAATATCGCGTCGGCGCTGGCATCCACGGCCGTGGCCAGACGCAGCCGCAACCACTCCGCCAGTTTCAGGTCGCTCACATCGCGGAATATCAGCCCGATCCCCGCGACCCCATCATCGAGGAGGATGGGATAAAGCAGCAGCGACAGGTGCACCAGCTGGGCTTGGTCCCCTCCATGATCCTCACCGTTCTGGAGCAGCAGGGCATTCTCATCGCGGATGGAAGAGCCCTCGATGATTCGACTGAGGATTTCATCACTGCTCAGCCGTTCACCTTCGCCATCATGGATCTCGAAGCGATCGAGGACGCCACCGTCATGATCCCGGGACGATAGGCCCAGCATCTGCTCCGCCGCCGGATTGCACTGCTCCATGACCCCATCGGTGCGGATGAAACAGAATCCGTCCAACAAGCCACGCAGAATGGCTTCCAGGCGATCGCGCTCGAGGGCGACGCGCGATTCAGAGGCCTGGCGCAGTTCCTCGTAGAGCGCCTGCATCTCGCGACTGGAGACATCCAGTGACCGTTCCAACAGGTAACGATCCTGCTGGTGTTGCCCGTAGGAGCGATCGACCAGGTCGAGAAAACCCGACCAGGCGGACGCATCCGCGGGACCGGACCCGGCCGCGAGGCCGAGCTTTCGGAGTTGACGTGCGAGCAGGCGATCCATGTTCGGTATCAAGCGCCTTTGCGGGAGTGCCTCAGAGCGTTTCCCGGACGGTGGTCAAGGTCATCGTCTGGTTGTGCAGGTCACAGCTGCCCGAGGCATAGGGAGACAGTTCCCCGTAGGAATAGAAGCCGATCTGGTGGGTCCCCTCGGGAAAGATATCCAGGGTCGCCTCGACCTCATCCTCGGTGCGCTCGCCCAACACCATGCGCCGTCCCACGCAGCTGATGGCTATGGCCAGCATGGGGCCGTCTCCACTAGCGGCCCGAGTCATCAGCGCGGCCTCCTCCGCCCCATCGACCAGATGATCGAAGTTGGCCCGCATCAACTGCGCGTAGGCGCCCTGGGGGATGTCGCCCGCAAAGGTCATGGACTGGGTTTCCTCATCCACGGCCAGGATGGTCCGCACCAATTCACGCTCCGCATCCGCCGCATCCCGGAGCGCCAGCGGGAAACGAAGCCCCGAGGCCGGCAACTCATCGGCCAGTTCACCCAGGTAATCCTTGTACAGGCCCAGGGCCGGTTTACCGTCCAATTCAAACAGCACATTGCCCTCGGAGCGGGTGACCTGCCGTTGCGGACCGAAGATGTCCCACCCCCCCTTGGAGCCATGACCGATCTGTACACGGTCACCGTAAAACCCGACCGCCACCGCACGCCCGGAAACAGGCCTTCCATCGTGGATCACCCAGGTGCGCTCAAAACGCGCGCCATCACCCGCCAACCCGCCGGTAACTACAACGTTCTCGGCCAGGTTCGCATTGATCCCACGAACCAGTTCGGTGCCGTTCACCGACAAGCCCTCGGACAACACGAAGACCCCCTTCAAGCCCTCATCACGAAGCGCCCGGGCCAGTTCCGCACCCGCCTCCGCGGAGCGATCCGCATCATCGAGCACCGCGGAAGCCAGACGGATGCGCGAAGACTCGAATCGCACGGCGGCCACACTCAAACTGTCATCGTTGACTTCGACGCCGGATATCTCCCCCGCGGACGAACAGCCCATCAGCAACGACTGGGGAAACGCGGCGTGCAACTCGGCAATGGGACCGGGCTCATCGAGAAACCGCGCTCCCCCGAACACGACGAGCAAGGTGTTGGAGGAATCCATCGCTGAAGGCATTCCACTCCAAGCCCCGTCGCGGTACGAAAACGATTCAATCTGCATAGTCTTTCCCCTCAATGAAACCAATCCGCAAAGCACCCATGGGCGACCACTGGCCCCAATGGTAGTGCCGCACCGCGTTCGATGCAGGGGTGATTGCCACCGCGTACGCAGCGCCCCATGATGTCCGTCAACGGCAAGCACGGGTCAGTCTCTATACTTTCCTGCTCACCCGGGCCTAATCCCCCTACTCACCTCCGCCACCGCGTTCGTTTTTCCGCACGCGCCGGATCGCCTCAGGAGGTATCGGGGTTTGGTCTGACATCCAGCACGCCAATGCCACACCCCGCAGGAGCCCCCATGTCGAAGATTCGCGACCTATTGAGCCTCGATTGTGTCTACGCCGCGGGCGAGATCGATGCCGAGGGAGGACTGCGTCACTTTGAGACCCGCGACGGATTCGTGCTCCCCGAGGCCACCGCGCAGGCCATTGCCAAGGCGGCTCACAACGCGGACGGAGCCATGCATAAACTGGCCGAAGACCTGCACGCGGCCACGGATCTGCCCTGGCAACCGGACCACGGCTGGGTCTTCGCCGGTGCGGCTTTCAGCCTTGCCGTATGCAATGGCATGGGCGTATTCGTAGACACACACAGCGCCGATTTCAGCGCCATCCTGCGCGCTATTGCCGCACTCTGACCGGGCACCAGGCGACCGTCCCAGGTGCACTCGGTCACGATCGAAGGTAGCGGACACCAATTCATCTGCGAGGACGGTGAAAGTGTCCTGGAGGCCGCACTGCGTTCCGGGATCACCCTCAGATACGGCTGCAACAACGGATCATGTGGCGACTGCGAGGCCCGGCTGATTTCCGGCAACACCATCCCAACACGTCATAGTGACTTCGTCCCCAGCAAGGCCGCACGGGCGGCGGGCTGTTTCCTCACCTGCGCCAACACCGCCTCGTCGGACCTGGTCATTGCCGCGAACGAGCCCGGATCGGCGGACGAACTGCCCGAGCAAAGTATCGTGGCCCGCCCCAGTCGGATGGAGCATCTCGAGCACGGCATAACACGACTGTTGCTGCGTACCCCACGAACCCAGACCCTGCGTTTTCTCGCGGGCCAGTGGGTCACCTTGCGCTGCGAGGATGGACTGAGCACCGGGGCTCACGTGGCATCCTGCCCCTGCAACGGCATGCAACTGGAGTTTTTCATCCAGGCGTCAGCGCATAAGACCTTTCACGAGCGGCTCAGCGCCCTGGGCAAGAAACCCGCGCAACTGACGGTCGAAGGGCCCCATGGAGAGTACCTTTTCGATGACGATGGCCACGGCCCCTTGCTGTTCATTGCACACATGGAGGGTTTCGCCGCCTGCAAGAGCCTGATCGAACACGCCTTTGCCCTGGATTGGCCCGATCCGATTGAGTTCATATGGATCACGGAAGCGGATGCCCCGCAACGCATGATCAACCTGCTACGCGCCTGGCACGATGCGCTGGAAGGGTTCGACTACGAGATCGTCCCCCCTCAGGCAATCGCGCCGACTTTGGGAATGAGCCTACGGCGCCTGGAAGACGCGACCGAAACGCACGCGGAAGGTCCGGTAACCGTGTTTGTCGCCGCGGACATCAACGCGGCCGACATCATCAGCGAGTCCGCGCGCATCATCCCATTGCCGTTTCCGCCCGCGGACCGCCAGGCATGACCGCCGCAAAGCAGGTACCTTCCTGACACAAGCCGTGTTCCGGTAACCCGCCATCCACCCATGCCTGGAGTCTGACCATGACCCCGTATCTCCGCCTGCTGGCCACACTCCTGCTGATCGGCTCCATCCTCCCATCAGCCCTCGCACCGGCGTGGGCGGACGGTGATGCCGCCGAAGCCGCCCTGGGCGACGTGTTGTTCGAACTGGACGTCGAGAACGTCGAATACGGCGTCGACCCGGACGGCACCGTCAACATCACCTTTGGTGCCGCGGTGACCCCGGAAGAGTATTCCGAGACGCTCACGCGCCTGAAGAGCCACGCCGCGATACCCGGCGTCATCGCCGGACGCAGCAGCAAGAATTTCTGCATCATCGAATGACGCCGCGCGCGGCTTGGCATAAACAGCCCTGGCTGCCTATAATTTCCCGTTCCGTCTCTTTCAGCGCCCCCCGCGAACGGACATAGCCCGGGATCCGGTGGAGAACATCCACCAGATCCACGACCGAACCCGGTCCCCGGTGATTGTTCACATGAGTTCACGCGGCCTCAGGTTCATGGCCTTTTCATGGTCCTTTTCAATGGACTGGGGTTAATGACCTGGGTTAAATGACCTTGGGGCACGAAGCTAGGGACTGTCCGAAAACCTGTCTGATCAACACGCCGTCGACCCGAGCGATGGCCCCCGGAGTTGCCCCTCATGGCCCGCGTCACCGTAGAAGATTGCCTCGACCGCCTGCCCAACCGTTTCGAACTGGTCCTGCTGGCCGCGCGCCGCGCCCGCCAGGTCGCGAACGGCGTTGCCCCCCTGGTCGATGAGGAAAACGACAAGCCCACCGTCATCGCACTGCGCGAGATCGCCGAGGGCCTCGTCGATGAGAACATGGAAGAAGAACAGACCGAAGTGGATCTGATGGACGCCCTGGTCGAGGAACTGGCCGGTGAGCTGGCCGCAAGCGAGGAAGAGGAAGAACGAGCCCAGGCCACCGCGTCCGCCGGCGGTAAAACGGCCGGGGACGAGATCCCGGAAAGCTGACCGCTTACTCATGGGACCCCATGGCGGAAGTTGATGCCAGCGCAGCGATAAGCCCCGCCCCACCCCGGTCGGGGGGCGAGGGCAATGCGGCTGACGGTCCGCACACCTCTTCGACGGCGACGGCGACGGCGACGGCGACGGCGACGGCAACGAAAACCGAACCCTCTGAGGGGAACACCGGGAAGGAGACCTCGGCCTCCCCCGCTTCGGAAACCTCACCGGGTCGGCTGAACCGCTTGCTCATCAGCGAGCTGTGCTCCTTTCTGGAGACCTACCTCGAACCCGACCAGATCCCCCTGGTCTACGACGCCTACCTGTTCGGCGCCGAACATCACGAGGGGCAAACCCGCCGTTCCGGCGAGCCCTACATCTACCACCCGGTCACGGTCGCCAAGATACTGGCCGAGATGCACATGGACCGGGACACCATCGTCGCCGCAATCCTGCACGACGTGGTGGAAGACACCGACGCCACGGTCGAGATGGTCGCCGAGCGCTTTGGCGAATCGGTGGCGGAATTGGTGGACGGTGTCAGCAAACTGACCCACGCCCAGCATGCGCGCAGCCGTCAGGAAAAGCAGGCCGCCAACTTTCTGAAGATGCTGATGGCCATGTCCAAGGACATCCGGGTCATCATCATCAAGCTCTGCGACCGCCTGCACAACATGCGCACCCTGGGCGCCATGCCCACGGAGAAGAAGGCGCGCATCGCCCGCGAAACCCTCGATATCTACGCCCCTATAGCGAACCGGCTGGGCATGAACAGTGTGCGCCTCGAACTCGAGGACCTGAGCTTCGCTGCCCTCTGCCCCTGGCGTTTCAAGGTTCTATCCACGGCGGTGAAACGCCGCCGGGGGAACCGCAAGGAGATCCTCAGCAAGGTCGAGACCAACATCCAGAATGCCCTGGACGACGAGGGCATCAGGGCCAGGATCCGCTGTCGTGAGAAACACATCTACGGCATCTACAAGAAGATGCAGCAGAAGGACCTGCCCTTCCGCGATGTCTTCGATGTCTACGCCGTGCGCCTGGTGGTGGAACGCGTGGACACCTGTTACCGCTGCCTGGGCGTGATGCACAACCTCTACAACCCGGTGCCGGGGCGATTCAAGGACTACATCGCCATCCCCAAGGCGAACGGTTACCAATCCCTGCACACCATCTTGTTCGGCCCCCATGGCGTGCCCATGGAGGTGCAGATCCGCACCTTCGAAATGGACGGGGTGGCGGAATCGGGCATCGCCGCGCACTGGGTTTACAAGTCCGGGGACGAGGAGCGCGGAAACGCCGCCCACGTCCGAGCCCGCCGCTGGCTGACCGAATTGCTCGAGATTCAGAAAAGCGCCGGCAACTCCGTGGAATTCCTCGAGCACGTAAAGGTCGACCTGTTCCCCCAGGAGGTCTACGTGTTCACCCCCATGGGTGAGATCCTGACCCTGCCCCGCGGCGCGACCGTGGTCGATTTCGCCTTCGCCGTGCATACGGACGTGGGAAACAGCGCGGTGGCCGCGAAGATCGATCGCCGCCTGGTCCCTATGAATACCGAGCTGCTCAACGGGCAGACCGTAGAGGTCATCACCGCGCCCGGCGCCACCCCCTCTCCGGCCTGGCTGTCCTTCGTCGTCAGCTCCAAGGCGCGCGCGACGATCCGGCATCGCCTCAAACAACTCAAAAAAGACGAAGCCGAGCGCTTCGGCCGCCGCCTCATCGACCGGGAACTGGCCGCCGACAATGCCCGCCTGGACGACTTCGATCCGGGCATCGTCGCGGAAATTCTGGAGCGTTACGGCCTGGAAGACATCGACGCCCTGTGCGCGGATGTGGGCTTGGGCAACCGCGCACCCGCCGTGGTGGCCCGGGCACTGCTTGGCGCGACCAGCAGCGAGGACGACCCCGACGAAGACGGCAGGCCCCAGGCCCTGATGATCAGCGGCAGCGAGGGCATGGTCGTCCAGTTCGCCCGTTGCTGCCGTCCCATCCCGGGCGACCCCATCGTCGGTTATTCCAGCGCAGGTCGAGGCCTGGTGGTTCATCACCGGGATTGCACCAACATCTCCGGAAACCGGGGCGACCAGGCCCAGTGGATCGACGTTCAGTGGTCACCGGACACGGAAGGCGAATATCCCGTGGAGATCCGCATCAACGTGGCCAACCGACGGGGCGTCCTCGCAACCATCGCGGGCGACCTGGCGGAGCAGGGCTGCAATATCGAGGACGTGCACATGGAGGAACGGGACGGCAAGAGTTCCTCCCTGGATTTCATCATCACGGTGCCGGATCGCATAAACCTCGCGCGCATCATGAAACGCCTGCGCCGCAACCGTGACGTGCTCAAACTCCACCGTGTCGGGGTGAAACGCCGTGCCCCGGCGGGTGAACCCGATGGCTCGGAAGGCCAGGCCAACTGACCCGTCGAGCCCCGACACCCCGGACTTTCCATCCCCTCGCCCAACGCCAGGAACCCCTCATGCCTGAACGCAGCATCATTTCCACCGACCAGGCCCCGCAGGCGATCGGCACCTACTCCCAGGCCGTGAAGGTCGGCGACACCGTTTACCTGTCCGGTCAGATTCCCCTCGATCCAACCACCATGACCCTGGTGGAAGGTGATATGGAGGACCAGATCCGGCGTGTGTTCGACAACCTCAGCGCCGTCGCCGTCGCCGCCGGAGGCACGCTCCAGGACGTGGCCAAACTCAACATCTTCCTCACCGACCTGTCCAACTTCGCATTGGTCAACGAGGTGATGGCCCAGTACTTCCAGCAGCCCTACCCGGCACGCGCGGCCATAGGCGTGGCCGCCCTGCCCAAGGACGCGGGCGTGGAAATGGACGCGGTCATGGTGCTCGGCTGAGCGAGGCGCTCATGGCGCGCGAAAATGCGCGCCGAGCCATTCCAGGATGAGATCGGCCCCGTCACGCCAACGCTCATCCAGCATCATGGCGTGCCCCAGCCCGGGCAGGGTGCGGGGCTCCACACCGAACCGACGCGCCACCTGCCCCAAGGCCAGCGGGCTGATCAGCGCATCTTCCCCCGCCCCCAGCACCAGCGCCGGTACGCTGTTCAGGGACGGGCGCCAGTGGGCGTCATCCACGCTCATCTCAAGCAGTGCCAGGGCGGATTCCACCCCGGTGCGCCGGACGTA